>CADCRB010000358.1 GCA_902803745.1 uncultured Lachnospiraceae bacterium | reverse complement strand
TGTCCCTCTCCGCATCGGTAAAGGCCGCATACACATTGTGATAGAGCGAGCAAATATATACGATATCCACCTTGATATCCTTTGAAAGCCCTATGCCTTCAAAACTGCTCTTAGTCACGATTACGTTACCAATATTATTCTCCGAGACATACTGCTTCAAATATTCCAGATGTCTCGGATTTGTCTCTATCGCGTATACTTTGCCGTCATCTCCAACGATATCGGAAAACTTAAAGGAATAGTATCCCGGACCGCAGCCTACATCAGCAATATCCATTCCCGATTTCAGTGCCAGCCGCTCAATATTCTCCCTGGTTGTCTCCCATCTTTCCCGATCAGGGTTATTAAACAGGATATAGTCTTCCAGAAACCGCATTCTGGCTTTCAGCTCAGTATTATCTCCGTCTCCGTATTCCACAATATGATACTTGTACTGCAGATAGGTCTTCAGATTATCATAGTCATCCTTGACCATCATATTCTTAAATCCCGCTACAGCAGGGACTCTTTCAATATCCTGCTTTTTTTTATCATCCATGAGGAAAAATTTGCACATCCATTCCAGCGCCGTATACTCGCCGCCGAAATTTTCATTTGGAATTATATCCTCATATATATCTATAGCTTCATTAAGCTTATCCGGATCAGGCTTATCCAGATACTCCAGGATAAGCCGTGCAGCCTGCTTGCCGCCCTCTGTAATATCAAAGGAATCCAGACTCCCTACGTGGATCAGGGATTGCTTATCTACGATCTTTAAGACCGTCGGATCTTTATATTCCATTCGAATTATTTAAGCTCCTCAAATCCGTCTGTAGAAGGAAGCTCTACCTCCACTGCCTCTCCGGGATTTACGAAGGTAGTATTGATGACAAGATCTAAATCATAGGTGGTATCCTCACCGCTCGTAAGGAGTGACCCGGGCACGTCCACCTTTAGCACGCCCTTGTAAACGATATCCGAGATCATGCCATTCTTCTCAGTAGCCTCATAGGTAAAATCATTCAACTCATTGATCTGGATCGTTTCATCCGCACCCTTTCCGGTCTCATTCTGAACAAGGGTGTTGAGATACTTCTTTACCAAAGCATCAGAGAAGGTAAGCTTGTATGTATCTCCGTCCTTCTCTATTTTTGAGATTGCCGCCTTCTCTATAGGAGAAAGAAGGCCCAGCTCTTTGATCTTTCCAGCCTCCATAAAGGTCGAAAACTGGTTAAGGAATGCACTTGTATCAAAGGTTGCTGATGACTCCTTTTCCTTAGCAGTATCTGGCTCTGCTGATATTGATGAGGCTCCCAGACTGTACTTTACCTTCTTGTCACCGGTTTCCGTATAGATGTAATCACCGTCAGAAAACTCTATGATCGTTCCATCACCGGTATTCATCTCATAATACAAAGTAAAATCGCTGCCAGAGGTATTAAGCTTAAAGTCTCCGTCATAATCTTGTTTCTCTCCGTCCATTTCGAGGCTCACATCAAACTGGGCCTCCATTCCTCCCTTGGCAGTTACCTTGTTGTATGCTGCAGCATAGTCATTATATACGTCGCTCCCTCCGCAGGCAGTAAGTGTGGTCATGGCAAGTACTGCTGCCGTAAGAGCTGCCATCCCCTTCTTTATCAAACTGTTTTTTTTCATGATCTCCTCCTTAAATAATGCAAATATAAAAGTTTTATTATATTTCCATAGTCTCTGCCCGATTCAGGCAAAAACTTTGTGGACACAAATCAAAGCCTCCATATTCTCTTTATGAGAATCCACTTCTACCTCTTTGTCTTCCTGACGGTGAGGATCACCATAGAGGCGATAACACATACGACTGACATTATGATCAATACGACCCAGGCGCTCCTTGTGGGGTTGAGACTCCCAACATATGTCTTGTACGCTGAATACGCCTCATCCACACCAAATCCGGTTTCATACTCCTTAAGATCCCAGCTTCCGACCTCAAATTTAGCCGATTCATACATATCATTCAGTGCACTGGAGGCAAAATACGCTATACAAGCCCATCTGCAAGGTACGATCTTCGATATAGTCTCCGTGATCCCGGACAAAGTACTCGCTACTCCCGAAAACAGTATCTGTGGCAGCAGAAATACAGGGCAAAGAATCAGCGCCAGATCATTGGATGCTGCAGAAGAAATTAACAGTCCCAGGCACATAGCGCTCATTACGCAAAAAAAAGTGGTAAAAAAGAGTTCCATGGGAAGGCTCGAAAAAACTATGCCCTTTTCATTCATATGTATTGCCTGTGCCGTGACCGAATCTATATTTCCATCCACCGTCGCGGTCGTATTTGAGAAAAAATTAAATAGGAGCTGCATAATTATACTTTGTACCAGGCAGATAAATCCTATGATCACAAATTTTGATAGCACGTAGGGCACCGCTCTCACCCCCGTAAACTTCTCCCGTTCGAAAATATTCCTCTCCTTGCTTATTTCCTGAACTGAATTAAATATACCAATCCAGAAGGCTGCACAGGAAAACGCGAACAAAAGCTTCATTGTATCTCCGGCCACAAGAAACGGCAGACAGTCCCTGTCAACTGCGAGTCCGAGATAGTTGTAAATATTACCGTCCGCCTGGAAAGCAATACAAACAAGAAACGTCAA
The DNA here is from genome assembly GCA_902803745.1 of uncultured Lachnospiraceae bacterium. Lineage (GTDB taxonomy): Bacteria > Bacillota > Clostridia > Lachnospirales > Lachnospiraceae > NK4A144. The sequence goes on along the minus strand of CADCRB010000358.1, from coordinate 4,451 downwards.
CGCAATCGGCATTGAAATCAGCATCAGAAGTCTGGATCTGCTGTTGAGAATGATCTCCGCATATCTTGCCGTCATAACGAAGAACTGCTTGAAGAATTTCCTGGGAACAAATGCATATCTTGCCTTTGGCACGATCTTTTCTTCAAATCCCTCATTGCCACCGGGTCTTCTCTTTTCCTCCTCAGCATTGAACCGTTCCGACACAGCCTTGGAATTCTCGTTAAGGTCATCATAAATATCTATCATATCTTCTTTTCCAAAGAATTCCAAAGCTCCCGTCGGATCTCCAGAGTAACACAGGTAGCCTCCATTACCCATACAGATAAGCCTGTCACAAACATTAATATTCTGTACGGTATGGGTTACCATGATAACAGTCTTTCCGGTCTCAGAAAGCTTCTTCAGCATTTGCATCAGATGTTTTTCGGTACCGGGATCAAGCCCGGATGAAGGTTCATCAAGAAAGAAAAGTCTGGGAGATGCCAAAAGCTCAACTGCTATACTGGCTCTCTTTTTTTGTCCACCGGAAAGCCGGCTTATCATAGTAGTCCTGTGATCCGTAAGCTCAACCAGCTCCAATGTCTCATCAATTTTATCCTGTATTTCCGCAGCTGTCGTATCGACGGGCATACGAAGCTTTGCCGAGTACATAAGCATACGTTCAAGGGTCAGATTGTCATATACTATATCATTCTGCGGAACATATCCCATAAGGGAGCGCAGGCTTCTTTCATTCGTCTTGATACTTTCACCGTTTATAAAAATATCGCCAGCGGAAAACTCTGCCATTCCGGATATGCAGTTCAAAAGAGTCGTCTTTCCTGCTCCGGATCCACCGACTATAGCCACAAATTCTCCGGGTTCAATGTTGAGATTCACACCGTTAGTAATGAACTTTTCACCCCGCTTGGTCTTTACCTTCTTATAGATATTTCTGACGGATACAGACACTCCACTCTTCAGCGTCTGTTTATATAGCATCCCGTCAGTATAAATCAGCGTAGTATCGGCAATTGTGATCTTATCCATCTGGTTCAGCTTCATTCTTCCACGAAGCTGGACGCCATTTAGGATCATACCGTTAGTAGAATTATTATCCTCCGCATAGTATTCGCCGTTTATTCCGGTGATGATGCAGTGCCATCTTGAAACAGACGGATGATCCAACACAAGATTACAGGATGCATCTCTTCCGATGACGTACTTGCCATTGGGATTTAGCGCGAATTTATCAATGGGTTCAGCAGCCCCCGCCTCACCGTATGAAAATGCAATGACAAGTCTTTCCTCAACGCTCTTTCCTATGTAGTACTTATCTCCATCGCTCATCATCTGCGAGAAGATCTTTACGCCGTTAAAATTCAACCCGTTCGCACTGTTATCATCAAAAATAAACCAATGACCCTCGGATTGGTAAAAAGTGCAGTGAGCTCTCGAAACAAATGCTATCTCATTCGGAATCGCTATATCATTACTGACAGCACCCGTTCCTCCATGAACAGGACCACGGCCCAGGCGCACGGTCTCTTTGCCAAAACTATCCAGATCAAATACCGCCGGCTCATGATTAGGAATGTAGATCGTTACTCTGCTGCTTTTTCCCATAGTACTATCATCCTCTGATACAAAATCCGCGATCTGTAGCAACGGACTCTTCTCTTTTCTGTCCTTTCATTTGCTATTAAATATTTTTATATAAATAGGCTATCTTATAATAATACATTTATGGATAAAATAAAAGTCGTACATTTTTCGATAAAAAAACAAGAATCTATGACTTCTTGCGTGCAAAATAGGAAATGCACGCAAGAACTCTGCGTTCCGCAGAGCACGCTCTCGCTTTCAGCGAGACCTGGTAAAATACGATTCTTGTTTTTTCGATAAAAAACAAGAATCTATGATATAATATCTCGAGCTGAAGCCACCGAAGAATATTTGTCAGTCATTTATCAGTCAAGACATAGGAGCCCGCATCGTCATATGGTTTTCAATTCACTGACATATCTTATTTTTTTTCCTATTGTAGTGTTGGCCTATTACCTGTTCCCCGTAAAATTCAGATATATCTGGCTGCTGGGAGCAAGTTATTTCTTCTATATGCAATGGGACGCAATATATGGATTGCTGCTTTTATACTCAACCGCCGTTGCCTATGCGGGAGGCCAGCTATTGGACCGGCTGGAAAGTACAAAGCAAAGAAAGCTCTGTCTGGCATTGTGTCTATTGCTCGACTTTTCTCCTTTGATCTTTTTCAAATACTCTGCCTTCCTCCTTAACACTGCGAACATTCTGCTTCAAAACGGAGGAATTGCTCCATTTTTTCCTATACCGGATCTGATACTTCCCATCGGGATTTCTTTCTTTACCTTCCAGGCTTCGGGATATGTCATTGATGTATACAAAAAGACTGTACCTCCCGAGCATAATTTCCTTCGTTTTGCCCTTTTTGTTTCTTTTTTTCCGCAGCTGGTTGCCGGTCCAATAGAAAGAACAAAGAACCTCCTCTCTCAACTTGACTGCAAAGCAAGCTTTGACTTTGACAAAACCAGAGACGGTCTGTGGCTCATGCTTTGGGGATATCTTTTGAAAGTAGTAATTGCCGACAGGATAGCTATCTTTGTTGATACAGTATACGCAGATCTCAAAACCTATGACGGAGCATATATTCTGATAGCTACCGCATTGTTTGCTTTCCAAATCTACTGTGATTTCGCCGGATACTCTGCCATAGCTATTGGCTCGGCCCAGATTCTGGGAATACGTCTGATGGACAATTTTGCTTCTCCTTATCTGTCGATTTCCGTCAGTGAATTCTGGCGAAGGTGGCATATATCGCTCACCTCCTGGTTCAAGGATTATGTATATATCCCTATGGGTGGTAACAGAAGGGGAAAGCTACGGACTTTCTTAAACCGTCTCTTTGTATTCACCCTGAGCGGTCTTTGGCATGGAGCCGACTGGGCCTTTGCAATTTGGGGAGCACTCAATGGTTTTTTGCTGATACTGGAGGATATACTCCACCCCGTTATGGATCGCCTTTCCAGGCTTTTGGGAATAAAAAGCACCGCCATATCAAACCGTGTAGCAAAGGGTATCATAACTTTTTTCCTTGTTGATTTCACCTGGATTTTTTTCCGCGCCGGTTCCGTCAGTAATGCAGTATATATCATATCAAGTCTGAAATCCTTTCCTCGCATTTCAAACATAAACATTTTCTTCGGAGACGGGCTGTATGAATGCGGTCTGGATGAAAAGAACTTTCACTTCCTCATTCTGATGATCGCGCTTCTCCTGATTGTAGATACATGCAGCAAAATGGGTATAGTAATAAGAAATAAGATCGCTGTACAGAATCTCTGGTTCAGATCTTTTTTCACCGTCTTTGCCATAATATTTATACTTGTGTTCGGGATATGGGGAGGCTCCTATGAAAAAACGGCTTTTATCTATTTCCAATTCTAAAGTGATCAAACAATACGAGGTGACAGATGATCAAAAAAATATTCATTAACGTCACAGAGGTTCTGATCTCCCTGCTTTTGATCGCTATTATTCTTGGCTTTCTCTTCAAACTCTTGCAGGACAAGCAGAGCATCAGAAAATACCGTGAATTCTATGAGGCTGCAGAAGAGTATGATGTCCTCTTCTTTGGATCCTCACATATGCTGCAGACTGCACTTCCCTTGGAGATTTGGAGGAATTATGGCATTAGATCATACAACATGGGGAATGGAAACGAAAACATTGCTGTATCATATCAGGTGATCAAAAACGCCCTTGATTACTGCACCCCAAAAATCATCATGCTTGATGTCTACAACTCCTTTGATGACCAGCGCCTCACAAAGGAACAGGAAAATATGCCTCATCAGTTCTTTGATACGGTGCGACCTGATTCCCCTCACAAAAAAGAATCAATTTACGAGATGTTTCCTGATGACGAGCGACAAAGGTGGAATTACCTATTGGATTTCACCGTATACCACTCCAGATGGAACGATCTTACAAAAGGCGATTTTTACGTCAGGGATGACGGACTGGGAGGTGCACGCTTTACACTCGATTCCTTCTCTCCGAGGAATCCGGATAGCGGTCGCCCCGCAACAGTAGAGATGTCACCTGAAGCCAAAAATTATCTGATAAAAATCAGGGACCTCTGCAGCGAAAAGGGGATCCGCCTGATCTGTGTGGTTAATCCATATCCGGCGTGGTACGAAATGGCAAACGAAGGCTTTTTACAGGCCGTAAAAGATCAGGACCTGGAACAAAGGGGAATGAAATTCCAGGATGTTGATTTTGAACCTGCTATGTCAGAGTTGGGTCTTGAATTCATCGACCTAAGGGATACTGATATCATAGACAAATATGCCGACGGTTGTGATTTCATGCATGTTACTCTGTGTGGCGCAAGGAAAATATCCGATTTTTACGGACAATATCTGAAGGATACC
>CADCRB010000357.1 GCA_902803745.1 uncultured Lachnospiraceae bacterium | reverse complement strand
TAACGAATATATGCAGTATATCTTTGACTGCGTGAATACCAGCATAGACCGTTACCTTGACAGGATGAAGGAAGTATTTGCCAACGGTGAGGGCGGATACAAGAATGTTCTTTATCCTGATCTGGAGCTTGCTGCAGAGATGAGCCGGAGTCAGGTCGAGAGATTTTATCTTGAGGATCATACCACGGAAGAGGATGCATCAGAAGCGCAGGAAGCTGCTGATGCGTTTGAAGATGAGGAAGAAGATGACAGGGACGATGATGAGCTCCTGGCTCTTTTGGGTTCATTTATCAGCGATGATTCTGATACAGCGGAAGAGAGCGCGGGCAGCGCTTCCTCCGATGCCCTTTCCGGTATCAGTGATGATGCTTCAGTCACCATAAGGGAGAGGCTTGCTTTTATAAATGACAGGGCGGAGATAACAGTATCCGGAGGAACCCCGCTTCCTTTCCATGAGCTCTGTCATAAGCTTAAGTTTGAGCCCTTCACGCTGTTTTGCTTTGCCTGCGGCATCCTTTCATCCACCCAGACCGATTATGCGGGTGTCTTTCAGATAATAAACGAGAACGGAAATCTTTCGGCTCCCACCATAGAGTCTGCCGCCAAGGTTTTTTACGGGGGTGAATATTCCATTACCGGAGCCTACGGTGATATGTCCACCTGCCTTGAGCAGCTTCTGCCGCTTCTGGCTCTGCGAGTCACCGACAGTATGCCTTTCTCCACAGTAGTATCACCTGACAAGCGTGTCATTGACTGCCTTTTCGGACGCAATCCCGACAAGCTGGATGAGAACTATACCCGCTTCATATCCATGCTGACGGATGATAAGGAATTAAATCCCATCATGGCAAATCAGGGAGTCCTGGATGAAATGAGGATCTCTTATGATGAGGGTGTCAGGATCTTTTATTATTACGGAGACGAGGGCAGCGGCCGTAAATTCTTCGTGAAGCATTTCTGCGCAGGACAGCATCTTCAGGCAGTCCAGATAAACTGCAAAAAGCTGTTTAATTACGATTATCAGTTCGTGGATAAGGCGCTCTGGGCAGTGACCCGTGAATGTATACTTACCAATTCCTGCTGCTGTCTTACCGAGCTTTCCTTCAGGGAAGAAGAGAAGGAAAAGTTCTTCGGATATATGGATCTGGCTTTTTCAAAGCTTAATGAGCAGAACATCCTGGTCTTTGCCATGAGTAAGGAGCATATTGATTTCAGGGAGGTCACCAAGAGCGAGTATACCGAGCTGGAGCTTCCCACGCCTGACACCGGTGAGAGACAGGCCTGCTGGGAATATTTCGGCAAGGGCTATAAGCTTGAACCGGATATCGATATGCTTGAGATGTCGACCAAATTTCTGTTTACCCCCGGCAAGATACATGATGCATTAAAGCACGCGAGGGCGCTGTCGACTATGGCGCAGGAGACGGAGATATCGAGAGACAAGCTCTTTAAGGGCTGCTACAATCAGATGAGCTCGGAGCTTACTCAGAAGGCGACGAAGATAAAGGCAAATTTCGGCTTCGAGGATATAGTCATGAATCCGAGCCAGCGTGAGACCTTAGAGCATGCCATAGATCAGATGAATTTCAGAAAGCAGGTCTATGAGAGCTGGCATTATACAAAGAAGTATCCCTATGGCCGCGGACTTTCGATCCTTCTTTTCGGAGCTCCCGGTACAGGAAAGTCCATGTGTGCGCAGGTCATTGCGCACGAGCTGAATCTTGAGCTCTATCGTGTGGATCTTTCAAAGGTCATAGACAAATACGTCGGTGAGACCGAGAAGTCGATCTCAATGATCTTCAGGGAAGCAAAGAAATGTAACGTGGTCTTATTCTTTGATGAGTGCGATACCCTCTTTGCAAAGAGATCCGATGACGGAGGAAGCAATCAGGCCTCCAACAACAATAAGACAGCCCTCCTTCTGCAGGAGGTCGAGGCTTATGACGGAGTGTCCGTGCTTGCAACCAACTATAAACACAATATCGATCCGGCTTTCTTCAGACGTATGAAATATATCGTGGAATTCCAGTTCCCGGATGTGGATACCAGAGAGATGCTCTGGACTACTACTATCCCGAAGGATACTCCCCTTGCCGAGGATGTGGATATCAGATTTCTTGCTGAGAAGTTCGAGTTCGTCGGAGGTAATATCAAAAACTGCATCCTGAATGCGGCTTTCCTTGCTGCGGCCGATCCCGAGGCCGGAGGACAGGTACATATGAAGCATTACCTTCTTGCTGTTAAGTATGAATTCGTTAAGGTCGGAAAGGTATTTACCAAGTC
>CADCRB010000356.1 GCA_902803745.1 uncultured Lachnospiraceae bacterium | reverse complement strand
TCCTTCATGAAAGTCATGCATCAGCAGCACAAAGGAAATATCCGCGGGACTTCCCTCGCAGTCAACCCTCTCTCCGGGAATGCAGGCCGCTTTGTCTATGCTCTTTGAGTAAGCCAGTATGGTAAAAATATAATCCCCTGTGGAAACGAGACGGCTTCTTCCGTAGAGGAGATTGGCGCCTCTGAGGAGCGCTTCCTGGGTGGTCTCCATATTGCTTCCGCCATATGCTCTTACCGGATTGTAGACATCATTGATATAAAGCCTGGTTCCCGCAGTCTGGTTTATCGCATAGGCATCCACATTACCGGCTTCTCCGTCAGAGGATCTCACGGTCACCTTAAGTGATATGTCATCCGTAACCCTCGGAATATCTGCCTTTATCCCGTCAGAGAATACGAGCTCGCTTGAGAAACGGTCTATCATATAGCTTCTCCGGTCCCTGACGTTTAAGAAGCTGTCTGTTTCATGCCATTTCACATATACAGCGGAGATAGTTCCGATCGAGTCACGTTCCACCCTGATATTATCCGGATCCTCCTCCAGATATCTGTCTATCTCCTCACGGCTTATGACATCTCTTTCATTTACCCATACATCCGCATCTATTATGCTGTTGCCGGGCAGGACAATGCGCTGTCTCGGCAGGGCCTCGCTTATGTAATAATTCTCCTCACGTCCTGTGACGATATTGGATACGTTCACCACGTTCAGAAGTATCTTTCTGATATGAGGCAGGAAGAGCACTGCTTCATTCTCCCTGCTCGCATGCTCTCTGCGCACTCTTATCCAGAAGCGCTTCCTGCCCTCCAGAGTGCTCTCCTGCATGTCCGAAGGCGGCATAAAGGTCACCGTGCCGGATCTTGAAAAATCCCTGGTACTGTCTACGACCTTCATATGCCTGAAGCCGTTTGCCGAGCTGTACTCATAGCTGCATTTCAGAGTCGTCATATTCTGCACATCATCCAGCTCGAAATACAGGCTGATGGGACCGCTCTCCATCCTCTCGCTGAAGCCGAGATACAGCGCATCCTCCGCATAGGATCCGCCGGACATCGCCACAAATTTCTTACCGTTCCTCAGTCTTTCCGTGATCTCTTTTTTTCTGGTCCCCGCCACCCTGAAAAGCTTTGAAGGATTTACAAAATGACCCTCATAGGTAAAAGTGATCTTGAGATCCTCTATTACAGGATAGTGGTGCAGTCCCGGTCTTAAGAAACAGTTGTCCGAGCGCATAAGGCGCATCCTTATGGCTCTTCCCGTATATGCCCCTGCCTGTGTCGCCTCCCAGTCAGAAGGACAGGTAAAGGTTATGACCGAATCACCGGCCTGAGCATTGGCAAATATCTGTCTGTTGTCGCCATCACATTTTAAGGTCTTCCAGCCCTGTCCGTTAAAATATTCCAGGATTATCTCATCCACAAAAGCATCGGCCGGAATATTCGCAGGCTCTATCTTTGGTTTCCTCTTTACTATCTTAAGCTCTGCCTCTTCCTCCTGTTTGGTAAGGTAGAGTCCTCTTTCTTTATACTCTGTGTGAAAACTGACTGTGATCTTGGCGCCGGCCTCACCGAAGTAAAGATCATGTCCTATATAGCACTCGTTGTATACCGAAAGAGTGTCCGAAAACGGCGCGAATTTTGAAACGTCCAGATCAGATGCCCCGTCACTTACAAATTCAGCATCCCTTTCCCTGCCCGAAGAGGAAAGTCCAATGCCCGTAAGCTCTTTTTCTTCTTTTACAGTATCCCTTGATTCAAGCACGATGATCGAATAGCTTCTTCCGCCGAAGATCAGATGACGGTTCTTTTCATGCTTTATCAGCTCTATGGTCTCTCTGTCCTCAAGGACCTTCACACTGTCAAAAGGCAGATAGCCTTCCTTTGTGAAATAGCTGAATACGTAATCCCCGTTTTCTATGGCTTTCGTTATCTCCTTGTTTCCGGAAAGCCTGACATATATGGGCTCGTCTTCTATGTCAAATAAGGACTCATGGTACATGACCAGAGCGGACCTTGCTATATTTCCGTTCTCGGAAAACAGCACGAAGGGTCTGATGGAACGGTATAGTCCGCCGGGAGTGCTGAAAGCAGTCTCCTCGCCCTCCTCTGTCTCCTCTTCTTCGCCCTCATCCTCTATGGGCTCCGCTACGCCGTCTATCAGAAGCACAGGAGGGAATTCGCCGAGAAGCGGCACAAAGGTTGCATCCTCCCTGTCCGTCATAAAGGCATCGGTTAATTTTGAATTGGTGACATATATCTCTCTGTCGGTCTCAAATATGACCTGCTCGCCTTCTTCACCGGAGTCGCCTGTTACAAGTCTGGTGCCTTTGCGCATATGGGTGCCGGCCACAGCGTCATCCACAAGGTCAAATTTCACCATGCTCCCGGCAGGCTTCGCTGGTTTCAGTGAAAGATCCAGCATGTTGATAAATTCAGCATGATATCGCTCCAGCATGCGGTTTTCCAGATCGATATTCTCCTTCATCTGCAACGCAAAAAGACGCGCGATGGTGGAGCCTATGTCGGGATCCTTCCTGTCAAAATGCCACTCGGGAGTATAGCTTTTTGCCAGCCCTTCTATTTTTTCCTCTATGTCGGAAACAGTGTGGTTGTTTATCTTCAAACTTCTTCCTCCATCATGGGCTCATCGGTTTCATCATCATAATAAGGTTCGAGCTCTTCGTTTTCACCTTCATCCAGATTCTGTCCTCTGTCGAGATAGAAAGGGAACACGAGGTTGTCTCTCGAATTGGTAGCAGCCACCAGATAATTAATGCTTATTATTATCGCGCCCTGATTTTCCCTGTACTCCATACTGACATCCACATCTGATATACGGGGTTCCTGCGTAAGTATTGTCTCTGTTATATTCCTCCTGAATATGGACATCATAGTCGTGCCGGTATCCATGAAGGTGTAGCTCATTATCTCGCTGCCGAAGCTCGGACGCACGAGACGCTCCGTGGTCTGGGTCATCAGTATCAGATAGAGGGATTCTTTTACCGCTTTGTTGCCTGATACTGTTATGAAACGGCCCGTTGCGGGATCGATCTGCGGGGGAAATTTCATTCCCGTTCCTAAAAATCTGTTATCAGCCATATCTTATCCTTTATTAATCATCCGAGCTTCACGGGTGTGCCCGACAGCTCTGCCGGTCCACCGCTGGAAAGCTTTAACGCACCGCTTGCATCCACCTTCAGGTTTGCGCCTTTGATCTCTGTCCTGTTCTGGCTCTCGATCGTGGCAGCATCATCTGCCTGCACGGTAAACTTCTTTGCCTTGACTGTAACTGCGCCTGAGTCACCGTTCATGATCAGAGAGATCGAGTCTCCCACCTTGATCGTGATCTTCTTCGCGGCAGTGATCTCTATATGTCCTTTTTCCTCATCAGTCGAAAATCTAAGAAAGTTCTTCTTTTCCTTATCGGCGATCTCCATCATCTTCTTCTCATTATTGAGAGCCACATGATGCATATCGAGCGCCGTGGATATGGTTATCTTATCCTTGTCTCCGGGAGTGCCTCCGCCTCCTCCGCCGGCACCGCCTCCGGCTCCTCCGGCGCCTCCGCCTTCGCCCTGATCCTCGGTCACATCTTCAAAGATGATAGAATTTCCGTTTTTAGTGACTATTTTTTTATAAAGATTCTTCTCATGTTTTGATTTGGTCAGGATCTTGTCATTGGTCTTGGGTATGCATCCTATGACATAGGCGCGTTCTATATTTCCCTGCTCAAAGGCAACCAGTACCAGATCCCCTACTTCCGGTATGAAATAATGCCCCCAGGATCCTCCGGATGACGGCATCACGACCCTGGCCCAGAGTCTTCTTGTGTTATCGGCTTCGTCGCCCTCACCCTCGCCCTCTTCT
>CADCRB010000355.1 GCA_902803745.1 uncultured Lachnospiraceae bacterium | reverse complement strand
TGTGTAGACAGGATACATGAGTTGGGATATCTGGCAATAGTCATCACAAATCAGGAGGGGGTGGCTAAGGGGATATTTACGATGGATGAGCTGATCCGCGTAAACGAGAGATTGATCGATGTTACGGGAGTTGATGATATTTTCTTTTGCCCGCACCATCCCGAGGGAACGGTAAAAGAATATACATGCATCTGTGACTGCAGAAAGCCCAAAACAGGGCTGATCAGAAAGGCTGTGGAGAAATATGATGTGGATCCTGCCCGGTCATTCATGGTGGGAGACAGGGCAGGCGATATACTTGCGGGTAAGAATGCAGGTATCAAGACCGTACTGGTGGACAGCGGATACGGCAGATCGCATCTGGAGCAGGCTGTAGAGGCGGATTATTATTGTACGGATCTGAGAGATTTTGTATCTGAGGTACTTATGGACCAAACAGGAGAGAGAAAGTGAAGGAATCGCAACTGACACAAAAGGTTATGTTCAGGCTGCTGCCTGTTCAGATATTGCTGGCGTCGATAGGAAGTATAAACGGTATAGTATCGAGCCTGTTTGCGGGGAATTTCGTCGGTGTCAAGGCTATGACTGCCGTGGGGCTTTATTCTCCTGTAAATCTGGCCCTGGTGGCGCTGAATACCACGCTTGTCGGAGGAGCGACGATCATTTGCGGAGAGCATATCGGAAGAAATAATCCGGCAGGTGTACAGAATGCTTTTGCCCTTGATACTGCCCTATCGACCATCACAGGGGTTATTGTGACAGTGGGACATCTGATATTCTGGATGGTCGGAAGCCTGACCACAGTTGCCGATGATCCTGAAATCAGCCGGATGCTTACCTTATATGTGCTTGGTCAGGCGATAGGTATAATCCCTTTTATGCTCGGCAGCCAGCTTTCTGCTTTCCTTTCGCTGGATAACAAAGGGAAAAGGACTACATTGGCCGGGCTGATGTATATCATTGTGAATTTTCTCCTTAATTATCTTTTTGTGGGGGTTATGAAGCTGGAAGCACTGGGACTTGCTTTGGCTCCGTCTATAGGACTGTGGGTATATTTTCTGATACAGGCTCCGTATTTTATGAGAAAAGATTCTTCAATGCATTTTACCGCAAAGGGTATTGAATGGGGCGAGACAATAAACATTATCAAGATAGGAATACCGGGAGCGGCAGGCTCCGGCTACAACGCCCTCAGGGGGATGATCGTGAACTCACTGATACTCACAAGTGTAGGAGCGGTAGGTATCTCGGCATTTACGGCAGCTAATTCCTTTCTTTCGCTATTCTGGGCCATACCGGGCGGGATGGTTGTCGTTTCACGTATGATGATGAGTGTCAGCGTGGGCGAAGAAGACCGCAAGTCATTGATAGATACGATGAAGACGGCTTTGTTCAATTTCATACCTATAATGATCGCAATTGCCTTTGCCATAATGCTGTTTGCGGAGCCGCTTACAAGGCTGTATTACAGAGATCCGTCAGATCCTGTCTACATGATGACGATAATGGGATTTCGGATCCTGCCATTCTGTATGCCGCTGGCTATCATTATTTCACACTTCTCCTGTTACTGGCAGGCCAGCGACAGGCGTATACAGGTTCACGTTCTTGCTTTTTTGGACGGAGTTGTCGGAGTTGTAGTGTTTTCCATGCTTCTAATTGGGAAAATGGGAATAACCGGTGTATATACGGCGAATGTGATCAACGGTTTCATCGCCCCTGTTTTCGTACTGGTCTATTCATGTATCTATAACAAACACTTTCCGAGGACGGTTGATGAACTGATGTCCGTACCGGCAGATTTCGGTGTGCCCATATATGGACGTATCGATATCGTACTGCATGACATGGATGAAGTTATCGGGGTTTCAAAGACTTTGCAGCAGTTCTGTCAGGAAAAAGGAATTGATAAGCGAAGGGCGTTCTTTACAAGTCTTTTCCTTGAAGAAATGGCGGGAAATGTTATAAAGCACGGATTTTCCGCGGATAATGGGAATCACAGTGTCCGGGTAAGCTTAGCCTGCAGAAAGGAAACGCTTATATTGTCACTGAAGGATGACTGTGTTCCGTTTGACATTGAGCAGAGAGCCCGGATGATGGATCAGGAAGATGTGACTAAGAACATAGGGATACGCCTGGTATCAAAGATCGCTTCGGAGA
>CADCRB010000354.1 GCA_902803745.1 uncultured Lachnospiraceae bacterium | reverse complement strand
GCTCCCGGTTTTCTTAACGACCACAGCGGGCAGTTTGCATGGATCCCATATGATTGCAAGGATACATTCCACTGCGTCCTGGTAACTCATCGCCATGATCAGCGTGAATGTACTGACTCTTTTGTGAAAACACTGCAAAAACTCTATGCGGATGCTGTGGCATTCCCATTATAAGGGCAGAATCACCTTTGCCATGTTTTCTATCAATGTTACATACAACCTTTACATTATAGGGACTCAATAGTATTCGGAAATAATGTTGCCATCTTCGTCATATACAACGTACTGGCCCTTTTCATTATGATGCACCCATCCATCCAGGACCTTTTGATAATCATCTGTACACTTCCCCTTATCACCGGGAAAAACCAAAAAACAATTGCCTTCCGAGTCTATAACCACCTGTCGGATCACGTACCCTTCGTAGTCCGGCAGACCGGCCGGTCCGATATCCCTCGCATATTCTTGCCATACTTTAACTGTAAATGTTTCATCCGGATACTTGTCCGCAAGGTATTTTTCATACATTTCCCGTCTTGCATCAATGGTTTTTTCGCTGATATGTCAGTCTTCAGTCTCCCACCCTTTACAGACATCACACCAGCCGACCGCGTCAGATGCCTTCTCCAGCTCATCCGGTGTCAGCTTTACGGAGGTATATTCATTGCCTCCCGCAGGATGTACATGATCAAAGCGTTTCATGGATACATCAAGCCAGATGGGTATTCCTTCAGGGACTCCAAACGGGCATACTCCACCGGGCAGGAATCCGATAAGATCTTCTACCTGCTCCCTCGGAACCATATGGGGCTTCGTGTGAAACTTTGCTTTGAATTTGGAGCTGTTTACTCGACCGTCTCCTGCCATCACTACGATCACAGGCTCTTCATCCACTATAAATGACAATGTCTTTGCGATCTCCGCTTCCGTGCATCCTATCCGCATTGCTGCGTGTTCCACTGTGTCTATGGTCTCTTTATGCTCTGTGATCCTGTCTGCAAGCCCCTTATTCTTCAGCCAGCTATAAACCTTATCGTTCACCATTTTATTGTTCAGTATTCCTTTCTTATCTCATCTTCTATACCGTACTCAGCCTTGAAAGTTTCGAGATCTGAATGACAGCATACCTATGCCCTTCCAGCCTTTCCTTCCAATTAACTGTAGCCCTTTACCCGGCACTTAAGCACTTTGTTCATTAATTCGTCCTCCATCTGTCTCAAAGTGAATCTTTAAGGATCTGCTTAATCTCATCCCTTGTCAGCACTTTATAAGCCATAAAATCTGATTTTCTTACATAGGATCATTATACTCTTCCGCCATTACCTCTTCATATGCTGGAATGGAGTCAAGTGCTCCGTTTCTCGTTACCGTTAAAGAGGATGCCCTTGCTGCGATTTTTAAAGCATTCTCAGGTGCCTTACCGTTTATTATCGAAGCAATGAAATATCCGGTGAATGTATCCCCTGCCGCAGTCGTGTCTACAGCTTTTACTTCGTATATTCCCTGCCTGTATATATTATTCTGATCCTGATACATGGATCCTTGTGATCCCAGGGTCAACACTGTATCTGCTTCGGGATAATGCTCTTTCATGTATTGAAGGATCTGCTCCGGATCATTCTCGCCCGTCATCTGCCTGCCTTCGACCTCATTCATGATAAAGAACGAGACCTTGCCAAGATCACAGTCAGAAATGGTTTCATCATAAGGAGAGGGGTTGAGTACTATCGTCATTTTATTATCATACGCTCTGTCGATTATCTCGCTAAGGAGATTTACCTCGTTCTGCAGTATGATGTAATCCCCTTGTCCGAAATCCTTAAGAGTTTCATCTATGAATCCTTCTGTGATCCTTCTGTTCGCACCGCCAAAGAGAAGTATAGAGTTCTGACCATCCTTATCGACCTGTATTATCGTATGTCCAGATCGACCGCTGATCTTTTTGATATGATCTGTATTTATTTTGTTTTCAAGGCATTTATCAATAAGAATAGCCCCCTCATCACCTACCAGGCCGGCGTGCCATACATCAAGACCCGCTCTTGCAAGTGCTACGGATTGATTCAGTCCCTTCCCTCCACAGTTTATGCTCATTCCACCTGTATTCTCTGTCTCGCCCGGCTGGATGATATGATCTACAGGATACACATAGTCTATATTCAATGAACCAAAACTGAGGACTCTCATTTATCTGTCTCCTTTTTTCTTCACAAATTTAAATCTGATCTATGACTGCATCATAATAAAATTTGGCTCTGTCAAATCAATCGGTTGATACTTAGGCAGATGCCTTAAATTATAAGTATATTATACTCCTATAAGAAAATAATCCCTTGTCAGGATAAGGAAAAGTCCCATAGTGATGGATTCTGAAATAAGAGGTATCATGCCTAAAATATACCCCGTCGACGGCTTTACATTGTAATACATCAGATATAGTATCAGACTGATCAAAGATGCTATACAGATCACTGCAAGAAACAATAATAACAGTGAACCATTCAGGCTTCCTTTTGCATATGCTGCATTTGCAACCGCTACTTCCAGCATTGTCCAGCCTACAATCAGCAACAATTCTGTCGTGACAATTCTGTGCAGAAAAACCCTTGTTCCATAAAGAAGAATGATATAGGCAGCTATTCCCGATATGACTATCACTATTCCGGGAACAAACCCTTTCTCTCCGCCATTC
>CADCRB010000353.1 GCA_902803745.1 uncultured Lachnospiraceae bacterium | reverse complement strand
TGCGGTAAAGGAGGCAGGGGAGAATGTTGTCTTTTTGCGGAAGGTGGTAAGAGGCGGGGCAGACAGATCGTATGGTATTCATGTCGCACGTCTTGCAGGCGTGCCGGATGAAGTGACAGGCAGAGCGCAGGAGATCGCTGCACAGCTTGCCGGGGCTGATATTACGGATAAAGTCAGTGACATAGCAGCTGCTAAAGCAGGGCATAAACCTGATGACATCGATCTGCATCAGTTATCTCTTTTTGATATGAACTGTGACAGTGATGTGATCACTGAGCTTAAGAACCTTAATCTTGATATGATGACTCCGATGGATGCTATGAATACTCTGTATAATCTGCACCGGAAAGCTGTGGAGAATGATGGTTAAGATAGAGCTGTTAGATGAACTGACGATAAATAAGATCGCTGCCGGAGAGGTCATAGAGCGTCCTCTTTCTGTGGTCAAGGAACTCGTTGAGAATTCCATAGATGCAGGAGCCACTGCGATCACTGTTGAGATTCGTTCCGGGGGAATAGATTTCATAAGGGTTACTGATAATGGATCCGGCATTCCCCAGTCTGAAGTCCGCAATGCTTTTCTTCCTCACGCCACCAGCAAGATAAAAAGCGCGGAGGATCTCTTTGACATCAGGAGTCTTGGTTTCCGTGGGGAGGCTCTTTCGACTATCGCTGCTGTCGCACAGGTGGAAATGGTAACCAAGACCAAAGACCAGCTTACCGGTGTGCTGATAAAGCTTGACGGAGGTCGTGAGATCTCATTTGAAGAAGTTGGGTCGGGAGAAGGCACTACCTTTATCGCAAGAAATCTTTTCATCAATGTTCCGGCAAGAAGAAAATTTCTTAAAAGCGCAATGACTGAGGCCGGATATATTACTGAATTCATACAGAAGATAGCAATTGAGCGTTCCGATATTGCATTTAAATATGTGATTAATAACGATAATAAGCTTGTGACTTCCGGTAATGGATCTGTAAAGGATAATATATATCGTGTATATGGAAGGGATATCTCCGATTCGCTGATCTCTGTAGGATCCTCAGACAATGGAATGTCCATAACAGGATATATTGCCAGGCCCCTGGTTGCCAGAAACAACAGACGATATGAGGTATTTTTTGTAAACGGTCATGCTGTTTCCGATAAAGTGCTTGAAAAAGCGGCAGAGGCAGCTTACAAGCCGTTCCTTATGCAGCACAAATATCCGTTCTTATATCTCTTCCTGTCTCTCGATCCCGGAATGGTAGATGTGAACGTGCATCCAAGAAAGAGCGAGGTGAAGTTTTCTCTCGGAAATACTGTCTATGACTTTGTGGTTAGAAGCGTGGAGCAGGCTCTCAAAAGCGTAGAGCTTATCAACCGGGTCGAACTCGTAAGAGAAGAAGAGACAGAGTATAAAGCAGAGGAGACAGCTTTCGAACCTTTTGAAAACGCTCCGGAGATAGATCATCTGAGCGAAATGCTCTCATCGGACAGAGCAGATGAAAGACCGGGAACAGGTTTTTTTGTTGAAGCCGGTGAGCCGGATCGTCTGCTTATGGAAGAAACGGAGAGCTATACGGTGGAGGTGACCGATAATCCGGACACGGACATCAGATCCCAAAATGAAGAGAATAAGACTAACGTACAGATGGATCTTTTTGAAGACAGGATCATAGAGCCGTCCAATGAACCGGATTTCAACATAATAGGATGCGTTTTTGATACTTACTGGATAATAGAATATAAAGACCGGATGCTGATGATCGATCAGCATGCTGCTCACGAAAAAGTAAAATATGAGGAGTTTCTTAAGAATTATAAGGAAAAGAAGGTTGTATCCCAATATGTAGATCCGCCTGTCCTTATAAAGCTCAGCGGAAGACAGGAGGATACGCTGAAAAGATATTCAGATGCATTCGCCTCGCTTGGATTTGAGATAGACAGATTTGACAGAGACGAGTATGCCCTTAGGGCAGTTCCGTCAGGCTTTATGAAACTTAACGATAAGGATATCTTTACAGGACTTATTGATGAGCTTGATGAGGTAATGGATGATACTTCCGATGTCTCTTTGATCCACGACAGACTTGCACAAATGTCCTGCAAAGCTGCGGTAAAGGGAGGTAACCGGCTTTCTGTAATGGAGGCCAGAGAGCTTTTGAAGAAACTCCTTAAGCTGGATAATCCGTATAACTGTCCACATGGCAGACCTACTATGGTGGAATTTACGGAGCGTGATCTGGAGAAATTCTTTAAGAGGGTTCTCTGATGGCTTTTGATCTTGCGATCATTGCGGGACCTACAGCCGCAGGAAAGACTGAAACGGCTATAGCGCTTGCCCATATTATTAACGGTGAGATTGTCTCAGCTGATTCCATACAGGTATACAGGCGCATGGATATCGGATCAGCAAAGCCTGATACGGAAATGATGCAGGGAATAAAGCATCATATGATAGATATTCTTGAACCTGATGAAGACTACAATGTCTCCTGCTTTGTAAGAAGGGCTGAAAAGGAGATAGAAGATATAAGGGGGCGCAGAGCTTTTCCTATAATCTGCGGAGGGACAGGATTTTATATCCGTGCGTTGCTGCATGGCATAGAATTTGCCGAAGGTGAAACGGATCCTGTCATAAGAGAGCGGCTTACTGAGGAGACAGAAGCATATGGAATTTCCCGGATGGAAGAAAAACTCGCTTCCTTTGATCCGGTATCTGCCGGTCTTTATCATGGCAATGCGAAGAGGATAATAAGAGCAATAGAATATCATGAACTTACCGGCAGGCTTCTTTCTGACAAAAATTTCGAAGAAAGGAACAAGGCTCCGGTATATGACGCGGCTTACTTTGTTATTACAATGCCAAGAGCTATGCTGTATGAAAGAATAAACAGAAGAGTTGATCTGATGATGGACAGAGGACTTGTTGATGAAGTGAAAAAACTTAAGGAGTCAGGTGTTAAAAGGGACATGACATCCATGCAGGGGCTTGGCTACAGACAGATATACGATCATCTTGAAGGCAGATATGATCTTGCCACAGCAGTGGATGAGATAAAAAAACAGACCCGGCATTTTGCCAAAAGACAGCTGACCTGGTTTAGAAAGGAAAAAAACGTCATATGGATTGATGTGACAGAGCATAATGGAAGCGTGGATATGGCAGAGTATATGGCAGGTTATATAAATGGACAGGTATGAAGCATATAAAGATCTCGGAATAGACCGTGATGTTTATGATCATTGCGAAAAGGTAATAGGTGAGCTTAGGGAGCGATTCAGTCAGATCGATGACATGGCGGAATTCAATCAAATGAAGGTGCTGGACGCTTTCAGAAAGGAACAGGTGCAGGAAGCCTGCCTTAACGGCAGCTCCGGATACGGCTACAATGATCTGGGGCGTGACACTCTCGAGAAGGTATATGCGGATATCTTTCATACAGAGGATGCTCTTGTACGTCCTCAGATCACCTGCGGCACTCATGCGCTTGCTCTAGCGCTTATGTCCAATCTAAGGCCGGGCGATCAGATATTATCCGTATCCGGAAGACCTTATGACACTCTTGAAGAAGTAATAGGGATAAGGCAGTCGAAAGGGTCTTTGAAAGAATACGGAATATCCTATGATGAAGTACCATTAAGAGAGGACGGGAGCTTCGACCTTAAGGGTATAAGCAGTAAATTAAGAAAAGAAACAAAGCTTATAGCTATACAGAGATCAAAAGGCTACTCAGACAGGCGAAGCTTTTCAGTGGAGCAGATAGGGGACTGTATTGCTTTCATACGATCCATACGTGATGATGTGCTGATAATGGTGGATAACTGCTATGGAGAATTTGTCGAGGAGAAAGAACCTACCGATGTCGGCGCAGATATGGCAGTTGGCTCTCTGATCAAAAACCCCGGCGGAGGACTTGCTCCCATAGGAGGATATATAGCCGGCAAGAAGGAGTGCGTCGAAAATGCTGCGCGCAGGCTTACAAGCCCTGGACTTGGAAGAGAGGTTGGAGCCACTCTCGGAGTTATGCGAGACCTTTATCAGGGATTGTTCCTTGCCCCAACTGTCACGGCATCTGCATTAAAAGGTGCTGTATTTGCTGCAAGGATATATGAGGATCTGGGTTTTGATGTCCTGCCTGACGGGACGGAAGAAAGATACGATATTATTCAGGCAGTAACATTTCACCGTGAGGATGCGCTCATATCCTTCTGCAAAGGGATCCAGTCAGCTGCTCCTGTGGACAGCTTTGTGGTACCGGAGCCATGGGATATGCCGGGATATGACAGCAAGGTAATAATGGCGGCCGGAAGCTTTGTGTCAGGATCTTCTATAGAGCTTTCAGCTGATGGACCTTTGCGGGAGCCTTATTCTGTATATTTTCAAGGCGGGCTCACCTGGCCTCATGCCAAATTCGGTATAATGAATTCACTTCAGTTCCTTGTGAGGGACGGAATTATTGACCGAAGCAAACTCAGGTGTTAAAATTCTTTTTTAGTAAAAGGAAGGGTTAAGATATCTCTCTTTTTCGCCTAAGCCTTAACGGCAGAAAGAGAGGTAAAATGAATAAAGGATTAAAGTCGTATCCTGCGAGTGTGAGACCTTACGAAAGGTGTGAGGAGTTTGGCGCTGATGCGCTAAGTGATGCCGAGCTGCTTGCAGTGATCCTCAGAACCGGTACAAAGGGGACCGATGTTAAGTCTCTTGCGATCAATGTACTGAATGCGGTGGGAGGAAGTCTTGACGGACTTTTGAATTCGAATATCACGGAGCTTTCTTCCATAGAGGGCATCGGCAGGGTAAAAGCGATCCAGCTCATATGTGTCGCGCAGATAGCGAAGAGGATCTGGCGTGAGAAAAACGGTTCGAAAGATCAGATCTTTCATGTGGAAGAGGCCGCTGCTTACTATATGCAGGACTTGAGGCATTTGGAGACCGAGCACGTATATGTGCTAATGCTTGACACAAAAATGCGCCGCATAGACGACTATCATGCATCGATAGGATCAGTCAATTCTTCCCAGGTTCCGGTCAGGGAGATCATCAGGGAAGCACTTAAGCATAATGCCGTAAACATCATCCTTATTCACAACCATCCAAGCGGAGATCCGGTGCCGTCTGAAGCTGACCGGGAGATCAGCCGCAGCCTTTATATGGCATGCAGGATATCCGGTATCACACTGGCTGACTCGATTATCATCGGCGACGGCAGATATTACAGCTTAAAAGAAGAGGGAAGTTTATTTTGAGTAATCTTGCATTCGGGATAGATCTCGGTACAGGGAATATTAAGATATATAATACGGCCAGAGATGCCATAGTTAACGAAAAGAATATGATAGCCCTTATGAAAAAGGACATTCTTTTCGCTTACGGTGATGCCGCTTTTGATATGTTCGAAAAAGCACCCCAGAATATTACCGTATCCTATCCTCTCGTCAACGGTGTCATAGCTGACATAGGCAATATGACAACAGTCCTTACGGAATTCATTAATGAGATCACAGACGGAAGGGGAGGCGGAGCGGATTATTTTGTCACGGTTCCCACTGATGTTACAGAGGTCGAAAAAAGAGCATTTTATGATCTGATCAAGGATTCAGGTCTGAAACCCAGGAAGATCATGATGTCTGAAAAATCTCTGGCTGACGGTCTTGGAATGGGAATAAATGTCAAGACGTCGCAGGGTGTGCTTGTAGTGGACGTAGGATTTGAAACCACTGAGATCTCTGTGCTCTCACTTGGCGGAATAGTTCTTTCCAAACTGTTAAAATCCGGCGGAAGAAAGTTTGATGATGCCATCAGGGGTATCATACGTAAGGAATTCGGACTTATGGTCGGTGAGAAAACCGCGGAGCAGGTAAAGATCGAGCTGACCGCTACCGAGGCGCAGCACAAGCCGGCAGTCGTATACGGCAGGGATCTTGTCACGGGACTCCCCGTGGAGCGGTCCATACCTACGGATCTTATAGACAGCACCATTGCGGAGACTGCGGCAGTTATAGTCGATAATATAAAGGTAATTCTCGAGCGTACTCCGCCCGAGCTTTCCGCTGATATATACAGACAGGGCATTTATCTTACAGGCGGGTCAGCCTCTCTGGCTCATCTGGATGAGCTCATAGTAAAAGGTACCGCGCTTAAGGTGAATAAAGCTGACAATCCCCAGGAAAGTGCGGCCTTCGGTCTTGCCCGCATCATAAAGGATCCCAGCTTCAGGTCGGTAGCATATACTATCGATGATATGACAGAAGAAGTATAGGGTGCATGGCCAGGGTTAAGATCAAAAGAAGAGGGATACAGATACCGCCGGGATATATCCTTCTTATACTTACCGTCTTTTGTATTATTCTTATGGTTCTTTCTTTTACGACTGACGCAGTTCCCACGGCTTTAAACGGCATAGCCGGATATACCTTTATGCCCTTTAAGAGAGGGTTGACTGAGATATCATCCTATGCAAACCACAGGGCTGATGATCTGAAGCAGGTCAGGCAGGTTCTTTCTGAAAATCAGGCATTGAAAGCACAGATCGATGAGCTTACCCAGGAAAACGACAGACTGGTAGAAAACCGCTTTGAGCTTATAGAGCTGAGGGCACTCCTTGATCTTGATTCCGAATATGAGGAGTATGACAAGATAGGTGCCCGTGTGACCGGTAAGGATCCCGGCAACTGGTATTCCATATTTATTATAGATAAGGGTGAAGACGACGGGATCAAAGAGGGAATGAATGTAATCGCCGGTGCGGGACTTGTCGGCCTTGTTACCAAAACCGGACCAAACTGGTCCCAGGTCAGATCGATAATAGATGATCAGAGTAATGTCTCAGGCAGAATGCTGAATACTTCAGACAATCTCATAGTATATGGGAACCTTGAATCCATAAAGGACGGAACCATAGAATTCGGACAGCTTTCCGATCCTGATGACGAGGTTGCCGTGGGTGACAAGATCGTGACCAGCAACATTTCAGACAGATATCTTCCCGGAATAGCCATCGGCTTTATCAATTCTATTGAAAAGGATCCGAATAACCTTACTAAATCAGGAACCCTTACACCTGTTGTGGACTTCGAGCATATTGATGCCGTACTGGTCATAACCGAGATGAAGGAGGAGAATCTGCCTGAATGAAGAGGGTCATTGGATTGATAGCCATTATCATATGCTTCCTTTTGCAAAGCACTCTTTTTCATTATATTGCTTTTGCCGGTATAGTGCCCAATCTCATGATAATCATTACAAGTATACTGGGCTTTATGGAGGGCAGGACTGACGGAATGCTTGCAGGGTTTCTGTGCGGTCTTTTGACGGATATTTTTTACGGCAGCGTTTTAGGAATGAACGCTCTTATTTTTCTGCTGATAGGCTATGCCAACGGTGCATTAAACAGAGTATTTTATCCTGACGACATTAAGTTTCCTCTGCTTTTTATTGCTGTCTCTGACACAGCATGTCTCATATTGACTTATCTTACCGGCTTTATGCTTAGAGCCAGGTTTAATATGGGTTATTATTTTATCCATCTTATGCTGCC
Organism: uncultured Lachnospiraceae bacterium; assembly: GCA_902803745.1. Taxonomy (GTDB): domain Bacteria; phylum Bacillota; class Clostridia; order Lachnospirales; family Lachnospiraceae; genus NK4A144. Next base: position 3,886 of record CADCRB010000353.1, on the reverse strand, counting down.
TGAGCTGGCTTATACGATAGCTGTATCCCTTATCGTATATATACCCGTTCGTAATATCCTTCTGCTCTTTGAAAGAAGGAATACAGAAGACGGATGAGGTGATATTGTATGGGTGATCGTTTTAAAAAGATAAGCGATAAGCTCGTTGGACTTATTACTTCCAGGATATTTATACTGGGCGTTTTCCTTATGATGCTCACCATCCTTGTGATCTACCGGCTTTTTGTGCTTCAGATCGTACACGGTGAGGAATATCAGAATAATTTCACTCTTAAGATAGAAAGAGAAAAATCGATCAAGGCTACAAGAGGGACCATCTATGACAGAAACGGAGTTGTCCTTGCCGAGGATAAGCTGGCTTATTCCGTGACTATAGAGGACAACTATGACGCCAATTCCACCAGAGATATGGATATGAATAATACCATATTGTCCCTTATCGATATAGTGGAAAGCAACGGGGATACTCTTGATTCCATGGATTTCGATATCATCATCGATGAAAACGGTAATTATCAGTTTACCGTGAGCGGAACGGCACTTTTGAGATTTCTTGCAGACTGCTATGGACACAACAGGACGGACGAACTGAAGGTAAAAGAGAGAAATGCCACTCCGGATGATGTAATGGAGTATCTTTGCGCAAAGAAAATGTTCGGGGTCGGATTGTATACCAAAAATGATGAAGGAAAATATGATTTCGAGCCTATGGGCGGACTTACAAAGTCACAGATATTAAAGGTTGTAAGGATACGGATGGCCATGTTTTCCAATTCCTATCAAAAATATCTCTCATCTACCGTTGCAACGGACGTGAACGAAAACACAGTCGCTGAGATAATGGAGAATAAGGATACTTTGCAGGGAGTGGATATCGCTGAGGATACCATAAGGGTATATATAGATGATCCATCAATGAGTCATATACTGGGCTATACAGGAAAGATATCCGAAGAGGAGCTGGCGCAGCTCAATGAAGCAGATCCAGAGCAGCGTTATCCACATCATTATGAGCTTAATGATATGGTAGGAAAGGCCGGCATCGAGCAGGTTATGGAGAGAGAACTGCAGGGTACAAAAGGCAGTCAGGAGATCTTTGTGGATAATCTGGGCCGGATTACGGAAACGGGAAAAAGAATTGAGCCTACAGCCGGCAATAATCTTACGCTTACAATAGATTCTGATCTACAAAGCGCTATATATAAAATACTGGAGCAGAAGATAGCCGGAGTTGTGGTATCCAAGATAAGAAACCTGAGATCTGCTGATATCAATGAGGAAGATGAGACCTCAAAGGATATCATTATCCCTATCGACAAGGTTTATTATGCTCTGATAAACAATAATGTGATCAACCTCGCTCATATGGCGTCTGAATCAGCCGGGACGACTGAAAAAGAGGTGCAGCATATATTTGATGAAAAGCTTATGAGCACTCTGTCTGTATTGAGAAATGAGCTTGAAGGCGGTAATACTATCTACAATGATCTTACGCCTGAAATGCAGGAATATGAGAGTTATATCGTATCAATGCTGCAGGATGATAATATCCGTGTGTTTGATCCAAGCCTTATTGCCGAGGGAGATGAGGTGCAGACAGAATGGGTGAACGGTGAAATCTCACTGTCCGAATATCTGAGAAATGCTATAGCCAGGGGATATATCGATATCACATCAATAACTGAAGAGACCGCGGAATACTCGGATACAAGCGAAGTGTATGCTTCCCTTACGGACTTCATCATGGATGAGCTTGCGAGAGATAATAAGTTTTCCAGAATTCTTTATAAATACCTTGTAAGAGATGATCTGATCACAGGTTTTCAGATATGTATGATCCTTTTCGAGCAGGAGCTTATCACAGATGAGGACGGAAGCAGGGAAATGCTTGTGAGCGGTACGATCACTCCCTATGAGCTTATGACCGGCTGTATAAAAAATCTGCAGATAACCCCGGCCCAGCTTGCACTTGACCCCTGCACAGGCTCTTCTGTTGTGACTGATCCTGATACCGGAGAGGTGCTGGCAATGGTAACCTATCCAGGATTTGACGATAATATGATGGCAAATTCAGTGGATGCGGATTACTTTAATAAGATAAATAATGATCTTTCCCTTCCTCTGTATAATAATGCTACGCAGCAGCGTACAGCTCCCGGATCTACCTTCAAGCCGATATCCACAACTGCAGGACTGGAAGAGGGGGTGATAACTACCGGCGAGATCATAACCTGCGAAGGTATATATGAGAAGGTAGAGCAGGATGAAAAGAGTCCTAAATGCTGGATCTATCCTATGGCTCATGGACCGTTGAACGTTGTAGGCGGGATAAAGAATTCCTGCAACTATTTCTTTTATGAGGTTGGCTACAGGCTCAGCTTTGGGACAAACGGACTGTATAATTCGGATCTCGGTCTCGAAAGGCTGAAGCTGTATTGTGATATGTACGGCCTTACCGATAAGAGCGGGGTGGAGATACCCGAAAACGAACCGAACGTATCTGACATGGACTCGATACGTAGTGCCATAGGACAGGGAACTCACAACTATACCACGACCCAGCTGGCAAGATATGCAACAGCGGTTGCAAACAGCGGTACAGTATATAATATAAGCATACTGGATAAGCTTACCTCTGCGGGAGGTGACATCCTGGAGGATTATACTCCTTCTGTGAGAAATAATATCAATATACAGCAGTCGACCTGGGACTCGATACATTTGGGTATGATGGAGGCAGCTTCCACATACGCTTCATTTAAGAATTTCCCTGTCATAATCGCCGGAAAGACCGGAACGGCGCAGCAGACGACCACCAGACCGAACCATGCGCTTTTTATCTGCTTTGCGCCATATGACAGACCGCAGATCGCAATAGCTACAAGGATAGCATACGGATATACATCAGCAAATGCCGCTTCCACTACAAAGGATATTATCAGTTATTACTTCAAGCTTCAGGATACAGAAGATATCATTACCGGAGTGGCAGATACGGAAATGAGCGAGGCATATGTAGACTAAATATTATGAAGGAGGGCAGCTTTGGGAAGATACAGCATCAGAAACTATAATTTTCTGCTTGTGGCAGTATCGATGGCGCTTGCGGTATATGGGATCATCATCATAGGAAGTGCAAAGGAATCTGTGCAGAGCCATCAGATACAGGGGCTCATCCTCGGCGCGGGAGTTATGCTCGTAGTGTCGCTTATCAGTTACAGGTTTCTGCTGAAATTCGGATGGATCTATTACATAATGGCTGTGGTACTGCTTCTTCTCGTGGAATTCTTCGGCGAGGTTGTAAATAACGCCAAGAGATGGCTTGTCGTAGCAGGTGTTCAGATCCAGCCTTCTGAAACAGCAAAGATACTGCTTATATTATTTCTTGCAGCCTTTATCTCAAAGCGGGAGGAGAAGATCAATAATGCTCCTGTGCTGTTTTCTATAATGGGTCTTATGGCTGTTCCGATATATCTTATCCTCAGTGAACCTGATCTTTCCACGAGCATAGTCGTTGTTGTCATTTTTACGGGAATGCTCTATGTGGGCGGACTTTCCTACAGGATCATAGGCGCTGTAGCCGCCGTGGCGATACCAGTAGTGATAATTGGTATTTTCCTTGTGCTTCAGCCTAATCAGGAGATCATTGAATCCTACCAGCAGACAAGGATACTTGCGTGGCTGCAGCCTGAGAAATATCAGGATACGGCCGGATATCAGCAGCAGAATTCGATAGTTGCCATAGGAAGCGGAATGCTTACCGGAAAGGGGTACAAGACCAATGAGGTAGGCTCTGTCAAAAACGGTAACTTTATATCGGAGCCGCAGACGGATTTTATTATGGCGGTCGCCGGTGAGGAGCTTGGATTTGCCGGTTGCGTGCTCA
>CADCRB010000352.1 GCA_902803745.1 uncultured Lachnospiraceae bacterium | reverse complement strand
TTAAAGCTCTGAATAATATCAGGGTCACCGGTGCTGAAAGCGCACAGAAGTTTAATGAGCTGAAAGCAGAGCTTGAAGAAGCTCAAAAGAACTATGATAACACTGTGGAGGCATTCACTGAGGCCAAGGCAAAGCTTGGCGAGACTATGGAAGCCCGCAATGCTTTGGAAAAGACCATAAATGATGGCTTTAACAAGGTTACTCCGGCACCCGCTGCTGTAACCGGAGCTGAGCAGACCCCGGGCGGCACGACAGCTGCACCCACAGGCAGTACAACAGCTGCTCCCACTGGAGGCACAACAGCTGCGCCCACTGGCGGCACAACAGCTGCGCCCACTGGCGGCACAACAGCTGGTTCCACGGGCGGTACGACAGCTGCACCCACAGGCGATGCTGCTGCATCGGATGACGGAGGCAGCACAGGCGGTACTTCAGATGCGTCCTCCGGTGGCGGAAGCGATACGACAGCAACTGATACAGCGGGCGGCGCTTCGGTTGACATAACTGCATCAACGCCCGGAGCACCTGCAGAAGCTATAGGCGGAGCAGGAGTTCTCGGTGAGACAGCAGCTGCGGAAGCTGCCGGCTTAGGCGGCGGAGCGGCCGTGGCAGATGCAGGAGCAGGCTCTGTAGCCGGCAACTCAGCTGCATCCGCAGGATTGGAAGCAGGTGTTATCCCCGGAGATGATCTACTTGAGGACGGAGTACTCGGTGAAAGGATGGCTCCTTTAGTAGAAGCCGTAGAAAACGGCACCTTCTCCAGAGGCATGATGTTTACCGAGGACGGACTCAAGATCAATATCTTGTGGTGGCTCGTAATACTTGCAATGGGTGCCAAGGGTGTACAGATGTACGTTAAGAGCCGCAAAAAGGCAGCTGCAGAGGAAGAAGATAAAGAGATCTGATTTGCCGTAAACGCCTTCAGGCTGTAAAATAAGATGCAAAATACGACACTTCCCGGGATAATCCTGGGAAGTGTTATTGTGAGCGTAGTATATGTCTAAACAAAGAAATACTAATAATATAGACCCGGCTAAAAGGCAGAGTGGAAGCTTCCTGGTGCTTGCTGTCATTGCTCTTGCCGGAGCATTTGCGCTGACAGCGCCTTCCGCCATAGCCGGAGCTTTGGAAACGAGCGCAGAGGAAGAATATGATACAGGAGATCTGTATGACCTTAAGCTTTCCGGAGGACTGGGTTTCACCGACAATGATATAAATGTCCTGATGAAAGCTGACTGCATAGCATCCGCCGGTCCGGATCCGGGTAATGAACCGCAGGTATCCGTTAACGGCATACAAGGCACGGTAAGCGTTTATCCCGAGCTCTATCTGTATGTAAAGGACGCAGAGAAATATACGATCCTCTCAGATGAATATCATAAGCTCGTGAATGATGCTTCGGATCATATCAAAAGCAACATAGAGCCCTCAATGTCTGCTGCAAGAGAGCAGGCACTGATCCACGATCTTCATAACGAGATCAAAAACTATGAAGAGAATAAAGAAGAAGCGGAGCAGAAAAAAGCGGAACTCGATGAAGAGCTATCATCCCTGGGTGAGGACTATGATAAGGCCGTGGCAAAGCTGGAGTCCGAGCAGCAGAATATAAATAAGGCAAAAGACGAGGTTTTTCAAAATGAGAAGCGCTCACAGGCTTCTATAGAGAGCGGAAAGAAAAATCTTTCAAACGTCCTTGACGAGGTATACAGCAAATCCAGCGTGACAGAGTCTGATCTGCGCCGGGCACAGGGACTTTCCAATTCGGTGACCGGAACCGAAAGAAGCCTTCATGAAAAATATACCAATCAATGGTCGGCTCTTTCCGAAGCAGAGCAGCAGATCAAGGATGATCAGGATGCCCTGAAGGAGCAGAAAGAACAGCGCGAACAGGAGATAGCAGCCGAAAAAGAACAGCTGTCACAAAACGCTGCGGAGGCTGACGCAAAGATTGACAGCCTTAACTTACAGCTTGATTCGGGATCAGTACGCTGGGTAGTCGAAAAGATCACAGATATGCCTGCGCTTCAAGGCATATATCTTGCCCACAGTGAATTGGAGAATCTTTATATGCCTGCCGGAATGCTTATCTATGTATTTTCCCTGGCGATATGTCTTGTGCTGGCGGCAAGTATTATCAGCCGCAATAAAAACCGCATCAGATCCTGGCGGCAGCGTGGGCTTAGTCCAAGGATAATCAAGGGCGTATTTGTCAGAAGGACTGCCCTGGCAGCGGGTACAGGAGCTCTTCTCGGTGAGATCCTTGGAGATGTGGTGTCTCCTTTTGCATATCTGTATATCAATTCGCATATCTTCGGATTGCCATATGCTGCGCCTGCTGTTGGCTGGCTCAGATCGATGGCAGGGCTTGCTGGCCTTGTCATTTTGCCGGCATTGGCTGCACTGCTTACCTTTGAGATAAAGATAAGAGGCAAGAAGACAAAAGGATCCTGAGGGTGATTTTGAACTCCTGTTATGGTATAATCTGAAAAAGAGAATTACTGAAAACAGTGGAAATACAAAAAATAATGATCAGCAAAGGAGAAGACAGATGACACTTGAAGCAGAAGTGACGAGCGAGAAGCGTAAAATAGGCAGGGTAGAATTTAAGGCGCCCAGTATTGTCGTATTATGCGAGACAGGAGAGACTCTCTACGTGCAGGTAGAGGATGCCAGCCCCAGAGGAATGGGACTTTGGATGAAGGATGACAGACCGGATATCCTCGGCCAGGACATTATCATAGTCGCAGACACTGTGATCATGTATGCGACCGTTGCCCGGATGGTCAAGCGTCCCGATGGAACTTATACCGTAGGAATAAGTGCCAAAAAGTTCACAAGGGAAGTTCTGGAATATCTTTTCAGCCATATCGGCAATCCGGAAAAAGAATAAGATCAGATGATACGGGGCCGAAAAGCCCCGTATTTTAGCGCTTCGATAAAGTAGTCAGACAACTTAAAAAAATTTTTAAAATTGTATTGACAACTCGATCGACCCGTGGTATAGTATAATCATTCCAAAGGAAATGAGGGGGTACGGTCCAATGTACAGAGTAAGAAACCTCATTATTAACTGAAAGGA
>CADCRB010000351.1 GCA_902803745.1 uncultured Lachnospiraceae bacterium | reverse complement strand
GAGCACCGTAGCCACATCGCCGGGAGTTGAAATATTGGCATAGAGCCTTACTTCCTGCCCGTCCTTTGTGACGGTCATCTTGCCTTTGAGCCTTACGAGGGAATCTGTGAAGGCCTTATTCTCCCTCATTACTTCATCATACTTCTTTACCGTCTCTTCATCGGGCTGCAGGAAAACAAAACCGTTCGTACCGTCCACGATGGCTTCCCTGCCGTCACACGCGTAAGAAAGCTTCTCCGCCCTGATAACGCACGGGATGCCTAGTCCCTTTGCAAGAATGGAAGCGTGGGTATTCAGGTTTCCTTCTTTCATGATTATCGCGAGCACATGCTTGCGGTCGATGCGGGCAACCTCTGAAGCCGTGAGATCATAGGCCGCCAATATATAGGGATCCTTACCGAAATATATCCCCCTTGACGCACCCATGAGCTCCCCCAGCACTTCCTTTTCAAGCTCCAGGATGTCGTCGCTCCTTCGCATTATATACGGATCCGGAAGGCTCCTTATATCGTCCGCCACATCATTGAATCCTACCTTAACGCCGAATTCCGCGCATTTCCTCATCTCCCTGATATAATTTTCCACGCGGGTTATGAGTCCACGGTCTTCAAGAAGCGCAACGTGTGAAACAAAGACCATCGAGCCATCAATATCCGAATTGGCCTCGGCAGCCTCCGCAAGAGCGAATTTATGATTCTTGACGGCTTCCAGCGCTGCCTCAAAACGCGCTATCTCAGCATCAGAGTCATCATAATCACCCTCATCTATCTCATATTCGGCTGTCCTGTAGAAGCGTATCTTTCCGATAACCGCGCCCTGCGCCAGACTTTTGCCTTCAATCTTAAGCACCGGTCTCTCCCTTCATCAAGCGAAAAAAACTGATATCTAAGTATAACATAAATAGTTCATCGTAAAAAGCATTTCCGAAAGCACTGCCATATCCTGCAGGAATATCGTATAATACTTAAGGAAAGAAATATAAATTGTTTTCAGGAGGCTGACAATGGAAAAGCTCAGCGATGATATTCTTGACAATGTGACCGGAGGGTCGGAGATACGCTACAGTATGGATAGCGATCCTCTTTTTTTAAAGTTCAAGAATCTCTGGGAAAAGGAAGAAGAAAAAAACGGCGGCTCGGGAATGGAGTCCAGAGCTGACCTGATAAGCTCGTTTAAGGAGTGGACCAGCAATGGCATGCCGGCCGACATAAATTCAAAGAAGTGACAGCGGTGCCGCTTATATTAAGTTTCCTGCTTTCTTTTGCGATCTGGATCATCATAATGATCACCGACCGGCGCACGGCAGCAAGCGGATTTTTCCTCCTGCTGTCTTCGTTCACGCTCGGCCTTCTTTTAGCTTCTCTGGCTATTGCATATCCTGACTGGTTTTCAGAGCATATCTTCTTTCACATTCTTCTGGATATCGAGCTCATATTCCTTGCTCTGCTGCTCATCGCCTATCCGCTGGTGATGATTCCCATATTTCTAATAGGCGGTACTATACTTATGAAAAAAGAGGGGATCCGCCCCCGCAATATACTGTCTATAGGTCTTGCAGTGCTTCTGGTCTTGCTTGACACGATATATCCGATGCTTTTTGATGTGACGGACCGAAGTCCGGCAACCTATATTTACTGGTACTTAACGATCATATCCCTGTATTTTGTCATTCAGCTGGCGTCCTTTTGGATATCCGATCTGCTGAATCTTATACATTTCAAAAAGAACACAGGCATTCGCTATGTGATAGTGCTCGGAGCTGGGCTTTCCGGCCGGAAACCCACGCCGTTGCTCAGGTCACGCATAGACAAAGGCATAGAGGTATACAGAAATAACCCCGGAGCAAAGCTCGTATTCTCCGGCGGGCAGGGAAAAGATGAAGTGATCTCCGAAGCGGAAGCCATGGCAGACTATGCGAAAGGCGAGGGAGTATCAGCGGAGGATATGATACTCGAAAACAGATCCGCAAATACCATCGAGAATATAAGATTTTCATCAGAGCTGATCCGCTCTGACGCAAAGGACAAATCCGGTCAAAGCAATCCCAAATGCGCGGTAGTGACAAGCTCCTATCATCTGATGCGCGCTCTTATGATCACTAAAAGAGAAAAGCTCCGATGCACCGGTTACGGGGCGCATACGAAGCTTTATTTTTCATTAAACGCATTCTTAAGAGAATACGCCGGCTACTTCAGGGATACCAGATATATGAGACTTATTCATCTCCTGTGTCTGACCGTGATCTATGTGATCTTTGTGATAAGCCAGACAGGCAGCCCCTCGCACTGATCTGCTCTTTCTCTTATTTTCCCTTGCTCTTGCCTTTGATCTTACGGAAGAGATACCACAGATTTCCCGCAAGGAATATTGACGAATATGTACCGCAGACAACACCCACCATCAGAGGAAGGGCAAAGTCACGTATGCTCGCAACTCCAAGGATATAAAGCATCAGCACGGTGATAAAGGTTGTCAGTGATGTAAATACAGATCTTGACAAAGTCTGTGTCACCGATGTGTTGACCACATCCTCAAGGGACGCCTTGCCCATAACATGCAGGTTCTCTCTGATACGGTCGAAGATTACTATCGTGGCGTTGATGGAATAACCGATGATGGTAAGTATCGCAGCTATGAAGGTACCGCCGACAGAGATCTTTGTAAGGGCATAGCAGGCCACGATGACAAGCGCGTCATGCAGCAGTGCTATGACGGATGCAGCACCGAAGCGCACATCCCTGAACCTTATCCAGATATACAAAAGCATACAGATAAGGGCCACTACAGATGCCCATACCGCGTCAGCCTGCATCTCATTGGATATGGTCGCAGATATATTTTCCATCTCTATATTTTCCGTGGTAAGACCGTATTTATCCTCTAAAGCCTTTTCAAGCGCTTCCCTCTCGCTGAGAGTGAGCTCTCTCGTACGGATATTTACCTTACTTCCCTCAACGTTTGATATATTGATGGCATTATCCTTTGTGATGTCAGCTACCAGAGGCTTTACTTCACTTTCAAGGCGGTCAAGCGTCATATCCTCTCCTATATCCACGGTCGTGGATGTACCGCCGAGAAACTCAAGTGAGAAATTAAGGGGATGACCTATGGTGCTGTTGTTTACTGCCATAAGCACAGGCGCAGACAGGACAAGGATAGCAGAGATCGTGACAAACACCCACTTTCTCTTTACTATGTCGATAGTCTTTCTGATCCTGGCTCTGCCGTAGAACTTCTCATTCTTAAGGCCGATGCCATGGAATCCGTTCATAATGAGCCTTGTGATGACAAGCGCAGTGAACATGGAGACCACAATACCCAAAGCCAGTGTTACCGCGAAGCCCTGAACTGTTCCGGTACCTCTGATGCCAAGGATCGCAGCCGCGATAAGAGTAGTCACGTTGCCGTCGATGATAGCCGATAAAGCCTTGCTGTAGCCCGTCTTCATAGCGGTTGAAACAGATACTTCCTTTGCTATCTCCTCCCTGATACGTGCGAATATGATAACGTTGGCATCCACAGCCATACCGATCGACAGGATGATACCTGCGATACCGGGAAGGGTGAGCGTGATATCAAAGGCCTTGATAAGTCCTACTACTATCTCTGTATAGATCACAAGGCCGAAAGAAGAAGCAAGGCCCGGGATCCAGTAGACAGCTATCATAAAGATCATGATGAGGATGATGCCTATGCCTGCAGCAAGGAAGGAGGTCCGTATTGCCTGTGAACCAAGCTGCGCGCCTACAACAGAGGAAGAAAGCTCCTCAAGCTCTACGGTAAGTCCGCCGATCCTTATGGTGGAAGCAAGTCTGTCAGCTTCTTCAAAGGATTCCTGTCCGGATATCTCGCACTGTCCGCCGGTGATAGGCTCATTGACCCTGGGTACAGATACGAATGCATCATCATAATATATTCCTATAGTCTCACCGTTTTGATAGGCGTCCGTAGTAGCCTTTCCGAAGGCTTCCGTGCCTGCCGGATCAAAGGTAAGATTTACCACATACTTTCTTGTAGTAGTGTCGGTGCGGGTAGCAGGCTCTGCTGATATCACATTGGTTCCGTCGCAGACTATCGATCCGTCAGCCTTAAGGGTGTCAAAATCCTTTGTAAGAGAATATCCGACTCCGTTGAATTCATAGTTGGGTGTGCCGTCGGATCCGGTCTGCTTAATGAAATACAGCGATCCCGGTTTTCCAAGCTCCTCAAGTATCTTATTCGCATCTGAAACACCGGGGATCTCTATGTTGATACGCTTCGAACCTTCCTGATAGACCTGCGCTTCGGTGGAATACCCCGTGACTCTCTGCTGGAGCTTGTAGATCGTATCAGCCATTGCCTGGCTCGAAGGATCCTCCTCTCCGACTGCCTGATATGTGATGGATACTCCGCCCGCAAGATCAAGTCCAAGCTTTATCGACTGTCCCTGACCCGGGGTATTGACCGTATCCCTGATTATAGGATAATCCAGATAGCCCAGGCCCGCTATCACAGCAAGCATCAAAATAAGGACTATCACTGCAGTTCTCTTTTTCATTTCATTCCTCCTCTGTAAAATATCGCTTATATCTGACTTACACCTGTCGGATACTGATACCGTATTATATTAATCCAAAGGCATATTCTAATACCTAAGCCTTATAACATGCAAGTGATTATTCACTGTTCACTCAAGGCGGCTTTTATCATTATCGCGCACTCAATACGTTTACGCTGAAGTATGCAGCCGGTCTCGTAATTTCCGTTTATGCTGCCGGCAGCATGGAAGGAATTGGCCATACAGCCGCCTGAGCAGTAAAATTTGGCAAAGCAGTCCCTGCATTCCGGCTTGGTATAAACATTTGCCGAACCGAATTCACGCGGTATTTCTTCATTTGTAATGCCGTCATACACATTACCGAGCAAAAACTTCTCCTCACCTGCAAACTGATGGCAGGGATACAGATCACCCGAGGGTGTCACGGCCAGATATTCGCATCCGGCTCCGCAGCCAGAGAGTCTCTTGGCAACGCATGGACCGCCTTCGAGATCTATCATAAAATGAAAGAAATTGATAAATCTGCCTGCCTTTCTTCGCTTTATTATTTCCTTTGCAAGAATGTCATATTGCTCAAGGAGCACCGGGATATCCTCTTCCTTCAGAGCATAATCTTCCGAAGGATCGCACACCACAGGCTCTACGGATATCTGCTCAAAGCCGGCGTCATGAAGATGCAGGACATCCTTTGCAAAATCCGTATTGTAATGAGTATAGGTCCCCCTGACATAATAGTTTGTCTGATT
>CADCRB010000350.1 GCA_902803745.1 uncultured Lachnospiraceae bacterium | reverse complement strand
CGGTCTTGCTGTTGTGGATCATCATAACGGGATCACAGATCTGGCTCTCTCCGAGATACATCCTGAGCTTGGCAGCTGCTCGACCCTTGTCTGGAAGATGCTGCAGGATGGAGGATATGACATTTTATCCGACAGGACGTTATGCACGGCTCTTTATTACGGTCTTAAGACTGATACCGGCAATTTCTCGGAGATATCCCATCCTCTCGACAAGGACATGAGAGATACTCTGATTTATAATGAATCTCAGATACGGCTCTTCACAAACAGTAATATATCTCTTGAGGAAATGCGTATTACGGGTGAAGCGCTTGCGGGATATACATGCATCAGCAATTACAGCTGCGGACTTCTTAAGGCCGATGACTGTGATCCCAATATCCTCGGGATCATCAGCGATATGGCGCTTCAGGTCGCAGAGTTCAATGTGGTCGTAGCCTACGGCCATGTATCCGGCGGCTATAAGCTGTCTGTCAGGAGCTGTACCAGAGAAGTGATGGCGGACGAGTTTGTCAGGGCGCTAACAGCAGGCATCGGATCCGGCGGCGGTCAGGATTACAAGGCCGGAGGTTTTATCAGCGAGGACAGGCTTCGTGAAAAACATTCATCCATTACTGTAAGGGATTACCTTGATAAGGTCATCCGGGCATATTTTAAGAGCTACAGCATCATCATCGCATCCGAATACAGGCCTGACAGGAGCCTGTTTACAAGATACAAAAAGAATCAGCTTGCTTTAGGCTACATCGATCCGATGGAATTTCTTGAGAAGAATACCCGTATAATGGTCCGGACTCTCGAAGGAGATACGGAACTTGTTATCGACGGCACCTTCTATCTGATGGTCGGGATACTGGGCGAAGTATATACTATCTCGATATCCAAATTTGATACAAGCTATCAGAAGTCAGATGCCCCCTATGACAGGCAGCTTGAATATACACCAAGGATCTATATCGAACCCGATGGCAGGGCGTACGATCTCTATGACCGGATAAAAACCTGCATCCCTGTAGAATCCTCATATATTATGGCCGCGGAGCTTGATAAGAATGTCAAACTTTTCACGAAATGGTATGAAGAAAAATATATGAAGGGCGAAAAAGGCGATTATATCGCCTGCCGTGAGGATGATCCACAGGACTTTTATATCATACGCAGGGATATTTTTGACATCACCTATTCACCTGATCCTATCAGTCTATAAACTCAGCATCCCCGTTTTCTATCCAGCCGTATTTGAAATTATTGTTTTCATCCTCATACCGGATCCGGAACATTCCGTTCTTCATGTCATCGGCCTGATAAATAAGGCCTTCTACTGAAAACAATGTATCATAATGGGACACCGGATCAGGTTCTTCATATATGTTCACTATATCATTGATGATCTTTATACTGGCAGTTGATTCTGACGCATCTTCAGTCTGCTCTGAAGTATTATCACTCACCGGTTCGGCTGTAAAACTGATCCTTACGTTTCCCGCATTCTGCAGCTCATAGCTTCCTTCTATTTTTTTCCATTGTTCAACAGTGCCCTGATAGTGGATCACTTCAAGACCTGCATCTTCAAAGGCTCCTTTTTCTATCACGGTAACGCTCGCCGGGATCGATATCTCCTTTAATGCATAGCATCTTCTGAAGGAATCCTCATGTATTTCAGACAGAGTATCGGGAAGATCTATCTGAGCTAAATCTCTGCAATTCCAAAATGCACCGTCATCTATGATGGTGATCCCCTCCGGAAGATTTACATCTTTCAGACTGTAACAGTCGTTAAAAGTAACACCGCCAATAATGGTGATCCCTGCAGGGATATCTATGCTTTTAAGCTTCTCACATTGAATAAAAGCGCCGCCATTAATTTTTTCCATTTCCTTCGGCATATCGATCTCTTCGATACAGGGACTGGAAAAAGATCTGGATCCGATCGTATTCACGGAGTCAGCCAGCTTCACTTTGGTGATCTCACTGTACCTACTGCCTCTTATCCTCCTGAAAAAGGTTGAGTTATCATAATGAATGAAATCCTGAGGTACATCAGTGATCCCGTCTTCTACAACAACCTCTCTGGCATGATATGGAGTGGATGGATATTTATCTATTCTTCCGGTTCCGGAGAAGGTCATCACTCCGTTTTTATATTTCCAGCTTACATCATCTCCGCACTTACCGCCTGTCCGGAAACGTAAGGCTATCAGAGCAACAATAATGACTGCAGCTGCTGCGACAATAATTGTTACTGCCCTTTTCGGGGATTTACCTTTTTTTGTCCTTTCGCGTTTTGCTTTAGTCTTGTCAGTATCGCGTAAATTCTTCTCTCCGGAAAGGACAGTCTCTTTTTCTCCACGACTCTCTTCTGAGTTCATAAGGAGAGCCTCATCTTCATTCCGGCTCGACCCGGGTGTCAGCAGGCCAGTCGCTTTATCGTCTTCTGCTGAATGTGCGCCAGGCAGAACCGTTGAATTATCGTCTCCTCCTGAATTGGCGCCAAGCAGAACCGTTGCATTATCGTCTCCTCCTGAGTTGGCACCAAGCAGAACCGTCGCATTATCATCTCCACCTGATCCGGCACCAAGCAGAACCGTTGCATTATCGTCTCCTCCTGAGTTGGCACCGAGCAGCACAGTTTCATTCGGATCTGCTGTTTCAGCATCAGTGGGCGGAAGCTCAGTCACGTCGGATTGATCGCAGAGCCTGATGTCGGAATTCCCTGTATCCTCAAAGGGCTCCGCCTTTATCTTCAGCGCCGTAAGATCCTTCTTAAGCTCTATGATATCCTGATACCGCTCTTTTATCTGAAGCATTGTAGACTTTTTTATTACATTCCAAAGCCCTTCCGAAATCCCATGGAGATTATTCTGAAATTCGCTGTCATCCTCCATGCGTGACATCGGATCATATAGATATTCTCCTGTAAGCGCCGTATATATTGTCGCACCGAGAGCATATATGTCAGTCCATGGCCCCTGCTTTCCCTTCCTCTGATACTGTTCAAGCGGAGCATAACCCTGCTTCAGTATTACCGAAAGGCTGTGCGACTCCTCAGCCAGTACCTGCCTTGCAGCGCCGAAATCGATCAGCTTTATCGTTCCGTCATTGCAGAGCATAATATTGTCTGGTGAGATATCGCGATGAAGGATATTCATGCTGTGAGTGATAAGAAGGGCATCTGTCACGCAATTATAAACGCTCATTGCCTGACCTTCCGTGATGTGTCCCTTTGTATTGATATACGTTTTGAGAGTTTCTCCCTTAAGAAAGCCCATCGTAAAATATACGGTGTCATTCTCACGGAAGAAATCATAGACGTTAACAATATTTGGATTACCGTTGAATCGCGAGACAAGCTCTGCTTCTTTATAGAAACGCTCTGCCCCGTCCCTGAAAGTCTTCTCTGAGTTCTCATCAGATGCCGAGACGGTAACCCTGTCTTCACCTCTGGTCGCTATCCCTCTGGGGTAATATTCCTTGACAGCTACCCGCTTATCAAGCTTTATATCATAGGCAAGATAGGTAATGCCGAAGCCTCCCTTGCCTATGACACCGCCCGTCATGTAGCGTCCGTCCAGGATGCTTCCCATTTCAAGAACGGTGATATCCCTCTTCCTGCGGCTTTTATCATAACTGCAAAAAGGGCACGGCTCCTGATCCGTCTCCATAAAACAGTTTTCGCACAATTTCCTGTCATTTACAGTGATCATTTTTTAAATACCATTCCTTTAGCGAACCACGCTGCTCTAATATTCTACCATATAGCTCTTTTCCTTTTAAATATCAACCTATTTGTTGCCCTGATACCGGATGTTTTATATAAGTTATTTATGGTATGATGTATTGAAACGACAATCTTTATAACTGAAAGGCAGGTGTCAGGTATTATGTTTAAGAGAATTTTTGAGATCACAGGAAACGTAGCCATCGTGACCGGATGCTCCTCAGGTCTGGGAGTTCAGATGGCAAATGCTCTCGCAAACCAGGGCTGTAAGATCGTGGCCATTGCCCGCAGGATGGATATGCTGGAGCAGGTTTGCAGGGAAATAGAAAAGGAGCACGGAGTGGAGACTCTCCCTATCCGCTGTGATATAACTAAGACCGATGAAATAGAAGAAACAGTCAAAACTGTCATGGATCGTTTCGGCCGCGTGGATATCCTCGTAAATAACGCCGGAACAGGTGCCGTGGATCATGCAGAGAATATCACTGATGAGCAGTTCCAGAAGGAATTTGACGTTGATCTTTTCGGTACCTTCAAGTTTGCCCGCGCCGTCGCAAATCAGGCAATGATACCTGCGAAATACGGACGCATCATCAATATAGCATCCATGTATGGTCTCGTGGGAAACAAGGTAGCGGGATCTGCTCCGTACCATGCTGCAAAGGGCGGAGTCGTAAATCTCACAAGAGCGCTTGCGGCAGAGTGGGGAGCATACGGGATCACCGTAAACTCGATCTGTCCGGGATATTTCTATACCCCGCTGACCACGGAAACCTTAAACAGCGATTTCTTCCAGCAGAATGCTAAGACAATGATCCCGCTGGAGAGATACGGAAATGAAGGCGAGCTTGATACTGCAGTTGTATTCCTTGCTTCGCCTAATTCTTCCTATGTGACAGGCATAGCCCTTCCGGTCGACGGCGGATATACCTGCATGTAAAGAGGATCAGATCAGCTCTTCGAGGAAGAGCTTTTATTGCAGATGTGAGCGAGAAATGCTATCTCATAAGCTCCCTTTTCCGGGATCTCTTTCCCGTCATTTATGAGCTTCACGCATTTCCTTACAGGCATTATCACAAGAAGTGAAGTAATAAGAACGTTTCCGAGCAATACTGCGATCAGCAGTATTGTGAGGAGATGCTCGAAAAATACCTGATGATCAAGTCTTGCCGCGGCTTCAGACTGCACCTTTACCATCTCGGCATCGAGCTCCGCAAGGCAGCTTTGCATATATTTAGAGATTGAATTCTTTCTTTTCTGATAATCATTTCCGAATAAGATCTTTTCCGCTTCATTCTTTTTTTCTTCGGGCGTAAGAGCAGCCGTCCACTCTTCAGGCTTTATTGCCTGTATCTCTTCCGGAAAATCAGATATGTCATATCCGTACGCATCCACAGCAAGACGCATGGCATAATATTCGCTTTGCATAAGCTCCGTGGATTCTGCCATGGCTCCGCTCAGATTGCTAAAAGCTTCGCTGCCTCCGTATTGCTTTTCAAGCTCAGCGAGCGCATTATCACGTCTTTTGGTCGTCTTGGCTTCTTCAAAATAATTATCCAGGTATTCTTTATCTCCAGTGATGACAAAGCAGCGCACCTGCTCCGTGAGGTAGTCCGATGCCACCTGAAGCTCGTATGCGCTGTTTTTAGAAGAGATCAGATCCTGCGTTACGTGATCCGCGTCGTTATTGATCTTTGAGGTCTGCAGCATTGTATAGAAAAGAACCGCCGATATCGAGGCGGCAATGATGATCATTACGATATTCAATGTCTTAAGTGAAAATCTGCGGTTCTTATCCATTTAAATTTTTAATCCTGCCAAATACAGCGGTTAAAAAACGTGTAAGGAACACGTTTTTTAATCCTACGGACAGGATCCGTAGGATCCTGCCAAGTACAATGGTTAAAAATCAAGTAAGGAACTTGATTTTTAATCCTTCGGACAGGATCCTTCGGATCCTGCCAAGTACGGAATGAAAATTTCTGAT
>CADCRB010000349.1 GCA_902803745.1 uncultured Lachnospiraceae bacterium | reverse complement strand
GTGCGGAGGATGGGACTTGAACCCACACGTAATTGCTTACACAAGATCCTTAGTCTTGCTCGTCTGCCAGTTCCGACACCTCCGCAGGCGTCTGATATGATCTGATTTGTGACGCAAGTGATATATTAACACCTGCTTAATATCCTGTCAATCAAAAAGTGATATATGATGTCGGGGGGACAGAAATGGTACAAGGAATGAAAGAAACAAATAAAAAAGATGTGATCAAAAACATAGCAGAAACATATTGGCAATTGTATATCGATCCTGAGGATCCGAAAGCGCAGGATAAATACAGCCGTATAGTCAGAATGGGGGAGGATCCGGAAAAAAGGACGCTCGATCATTTTACAGGAAACAGCCTGGACAGTGACGAATACAGGGATACACCTGCCGGAAAGATCAGGGTTATCACACTTTATGAGCGGTCGGACTTTGTAACCTTCCTTAAAATTATGGCCCATAGATGCAAGCCTGCAGAAATCCCGCCCACACAGGGGGCAATATTTCTTGACGGAGTGATCAACCGGCGTCGTATAGATGCGCATAGGGAGGAGTTTTTGAAAAAATCAGCTGAAGCCGGAAACCATAACCCCGACTGGGATTCGGAATTCAGACGTTTTACCGCGGATAAACGAAATTATACTGATACACTTATTGTGCTGTCATACGGCCCTTACAGTAAAGTAGAAGCCTCCAGGCTTGGCTTTGATGACTCATCCTGGCTTTCATATTCACATACCATAAGATCATTCCATGAATGCACTCATTTCATATGCAGACGTCTCTATCCCGACAAGACAGATCCTGTCTGGGACGAGCTTGTGGCAGATGCTGTCGGGATTTATGCTGCCTTCGGTTATTTTGATCTGGAAATGGAGGCTCTTTTCCTTGGCATAACAAAGACCGGCTATACATACGGCCGGCTTGAAAACTATGTAGACAGGGAGGATTATGCCGGCGGGGAGGAGTACCATGACAGGCTTGATGAATTAGCACGGGAAAGCTATATAACTCTTTTGCAGATCAAATCTGCGTTCGAAACACATATCTTAAATGATCCTTTTGATATTATTCCCATACTTGAAGAGAGCAAAGCAGATCCAACATAAGACATCCACAATTATATTATGCGCCTGCAGACTGTTGTGATATAATACAGAGGTTTCTTTTCTGAAGCAGGATAAAAATATGCGTAATGATAGGGTTCGTCTTATAAAAAGGGTGCTGATAGCAATTCCCTTCATATTGTCGCTTGCTGCCATAGTCCTGTCCGTGATCACTCTATGGCAGGTTAATGATATCAATCGCAGGCTGAAAAGTGTTTCACTAAACAGCTATGTAGAGCAGACTCTGGTATCCAATAATTATATTGTTGAGGATAAGGGAGATCCGCAGGCCGGAGCAAATGTGATCACCTTTGGGGGCGGTACAGGAAATGCAGACAGCATCCCACCGGGCGAGGACGAAAAGGTAAAGGTTTATCTTACATTTGATGACGGTCCCGGTCCGAATACGGCAGAAATCCTGGATATACTTAAAAAGCATAACGTCCATGCGACCTTTTTTGTGAATGGCACTGCATCTGAAAAAACTGCATTCGAACCGCTGTATAAAAGGATAGTGGATGAGGGTAATGCCATTGGGATGCATTCTTATTCTCACAGGTATTCTGAGATATATTCTTCGGCTGAAGCGTTTGAAACCGACCTTGATAAAATACACACGCTAATCTATAATGAGACAGGTATAGATACTAAGCTTTACCGTTTCCCCGGAGGCAGCGGAAATACCGTTAGCAGGATTCCTATGGAGACTTTTGCGGATATTCTTCATGAGAGGGGATATGAGTATTATGACTGGAATATTTATCCGGGTGACCGCACCGGTCAGTCATATCCAAAGGAGGTTATAGTATCCGGGGTATTGGATGCTGTAGGAGAGTTCCGGTCGGCGATCATTCTGCTTCATGATTCGGACAATCACGACAGTACCGTGAAGGCTCTGCCTGAGATAATAGAGGAGCTTCTGGCACTGGATGTTGAATTTTGTGTGATCGATGATACGACTCCTGCGATCCAGCAGGTGGTATATTAGAAATTAGGAGGGGATTTAATGGGTTTTTTCAAGGATTTTAAGGCGGATCTCTCCCAGGCTGTGGACGAGCTGGCTGCAGAAGGAGGCGGAAGCACTGCAAAAAGTCGTGAACCGCAGAGACGAACGAGGCGTGCTCCGGTAAAAGAGGAGCCCGTGTTCATGCCTGCTGATCCTATGGCAGGGGATCTGGCAGGAGGAGCCGGTGACGGCTTTGGGGCTGAGCAGCTTTCCTTTATGGATCTGGGTTTTTCAGCTGAAATGGGAGACGCAGGCCAGATGTCGGCAGAGATGCCCGCAGGTATGCCTGAAATAGCAATGCCGGAGAATATTCCGGAGCTGAATATGCCGATGGATATTCCTGCGGATATCCCGGTTGGACAGGTTGCTGCCGATGATATGACGAATGTTATGAGTGCAGCCGAGGATATTGTATCCGGAGCCGAGAATATCAGCATGGAGAGTTTTGATGATGTGAGCTTCGGAGTAGAAGAGCCGGCAGCCGGAGCATCGTTCGAGCCTCTGCCTGAGGCCGGATCTTCATTGGATATGATGGGTTCTGCAGCAGCCGCAGAGACAGCGCCTGAGCCGGTGTTCCCTTCAGATGATGCATCCTTTATGGAGATGTCTTTTGAATCTGAGCTTGAGCCGGCAGCTTTCCAGACAGAGCCTGAACCGATATTGGAGCCGGAACCTGTACCGGAGCCGGAGCCCGAACCATTAATCCCGGCAGACTTGTCCTTTACGGAAACTGTAGCAGAGGAGATTCCTGTGGAGCCTGCCATGGAAGAGCTTCCTGAGGTTGAGGAGCTTGCATTGGAGCCGGAACCGGAGCCAGAGCCTGAACCGGAACCTGAGCCAGAACCGGAACCCGAGCCGGAGCCAGAACCAGAACCAGAGCCTGAACCGGAACCCGAACCAGAGCCCGAGCCGGAGCCTGAGATCCCGGAAGAGGAGGAAGAGGTTGAGCCCATTGCCTTCCAGGCAGACAGCTTTGAAGGTGATACGCTGCAGGAAGAGGCGGCAACAGACTATAGTGCTATGTCCGATACAGCATCAACAGTAAATTCAAGTAGTATATCTATTTTTGAGGAGACGAGTAGAATGAGTAATGAAGCAATTGATTTTGATATTGAAGACGGACCTGCTACAGATGAATCATCAGTCATAACGCAGGGAATGACGATCAACGGAGATGTGACCAGCGAGGGATCACTTGAGGTCATAGGAAGCATCAGAGGTAATATTGCCATCAAGGGTAAGCTTACTATCTCAGGCTCTATCACAGGAGATTCCAAGGCGGGCGAGATTTTTGCCGATTCCGCTAAGATTACCGGAGAAGTGAACAGTACCGGATCCGTGAAGATCGGACAGGCTTCTGTCATCCTCGGTAATGTAACAGGTACATCAGCAGTTATCGCAGGCGCCGTAAAGGGTGATATAGATGTACACGGACCGGTAATACTCGATACTTCTGCGATAGTAATGGGAGATATCAAGTCAAAATCAGTCCAGATCAATAATGGTGCGGTAATAGAGGGACACTGCTCACAGTGCTATGCAGACGTGAGCCCGACCTCGTTCTTCCAGGATCTGAAAGGATAATACTATATGGCAAAACGCATACTGCTGAAGCTCTCGGGAGAGGCGCTTGCCGGTGACAAAAAGACCGGCTTTGACGAACCTACTGTACACAGAGTTGCCGGGCAGGTAAAAGCCCTTGCTGACAGAGGTATAGAGGTTGGCATTGTTATCGGCGGAGGCAATTTCTGGCGTGGAAGATCGTCAGACAGCATAGACAGGACAAAGGCTGACCAGATCGGAATGCTGGCAACGGTCATGAACTGTATTTATGTTTCGGAGATATTCCGTGCAGACGGGATGAGGACCAGTATCCTGACCCCCTTTGAGGTGGGCTCAATGACAAAGCTCTTCTCAAAGGACAGGGCGAATAAATATTTTTCAAAGGGAATGGTCGTATTCTTTGCGGGAGGTACCGGACATCCTTATTTTTCCACTGATACCGGTGTGGTGCTGAGGGCAGTAGAGGTTGAAGCAGATGTGATATTGCTTGCAAAGGCTATAGACGGTGTCTATGACAGCGATCCGAAATCAAATCCGGACGCAAAGAAATATGATGAGCTTTCTATAGAAGAGGTAGTGGAGAAGAAGCTTCAGGTCATAGATCTTACAGCGTCAATTATGGCACTTGAGAATAGGGTTCCGATGCTGGTCTTCGGACTGGATGAGAAGGACAGCATCATAAGAGCTGCAAATGATGAAAAGATCGGAACAAGGATAACTGTTTAGGGGGGATCGATATGGACGACAGACTTAGCAAATATGAGAATAAGATGCAGAAGTCACTGGATAATCTTTCGGGAGAGTATGCTGCCATAAGGGCAGGCAGAGCTAATCCCCATATCCTTGACAGAGTGATGGTCGATTATTACGGAACACCCACTCCCGTGGCACAGGTGGGTAATATTGCGATACCTGAAGCCAGGATCATCACGATCACTCCCTGGGACAAGAGCATGATGAAGGCCATTATCAAGGCCATAGAGACTTCTGATATAGGCATCAATCCGGGAAATGACGGAAATACCATCAGGCTTGTATTCCCGGAGCTTTCAGAGGAGCGAAGAAAGGAACTCTCAAAAGACGTAAAGAAGAAGGGCGAAGAGTGCAAGGTTGCTATCCGGAATATCAGGCGTGACGGTAATGATGAAGTGAAAAAGCTTACCAAGACCGAGGATATGTCTGAGGATTCCGTGAAGGATCTGCAGGATCAGCTGCAGAAACTTACGGATAAATATATCAAAAAAGTCGATGAGGCGGCAGCTGCGAAAGAGAAGGAAATAATGACAGTATGACGGAGACCGTATCTCAGGATACT
>CADCRB010000348.1 GCA_902803745.1 uncultured Lachnospiraceae bacterium | reverse complement strand
TGCGTCTTCAGACAGGACCTTTACTCTGCCGGCTTTGTATTCCTTTTCAAGATCTGTGCCTTTGAGTATATGCAGCAACTGCAGCTTAATTCCTGTAGCACCGGAGCCGCAGATATATCTTACTGTCTCAAGCATGTCTTCCGTACTTTCTCCGGGAAGGCCAATGATCATATGAGTGATGACTTCGATGCCGTTTTCCCTGAGTCCTGTTACGGCGTTGTCGTAAACGTTCAGATCATATCCTCTTCGGATATATGAGGCAGTCCTTTCGTGTATGGTCTGGAGCCCAAGCTCAGCCCATACCGGTTTGATACGATTCAGTTCAGACAGAAGATGCAGGACTTCCTCCGGCAGGCAGTCCGGCCTGGTAGCAATGGATAAAGCTACAACATCCGGGTGGTTTATGGCTTCGGTGTACAGGCGCTTTAGGCGGTCTATGGGGGCGTACGTTCCTGTGTAAGCCTGAAAATATGCTATGTACTTCCCGTCTTTCTCTTTGCCGGATACAAGCTTCTTTCCCTGTTCTATCTGTTCTTTGACTGAAAGAGAGGGTGCAGCGGCAAACTCTCCGCTCCCGCCTTCCGAGCAGAAGATACAGCCTTCGGTTCCTATACTTCCGTCTCGGTTGGGACAGGTAAACCCTCCGTTCAGGGCTATCTTATATACCTTGCAGCCGAAGGTCCTGCGAAGGTAGTCGTTTAGAAGTGTTACCATTCCTGAACCTTGACTTCTACAGATTCATACGCCGGTACATCCATTATCAGATCGATCTGGTATGCTGTTGTAATATTTGGGATCATATTATTCATCCGGTGTCATACACAGCCTACCTCTGTGTATATCATTCCATGCTTTCCTCTGTCAGAGCGCATAAGAGAAATGCGTTCTTTGGCAGGCCATTATTATATGCCGCTTTTCTTACAAGGGTTATATGAGGATTGAAGCGTTTGCTTCTCTATTTCAGGTCATCCGAATCAAGTATTATTGTGAAAGGACCTTCATTGACAAGGCTAACCTGCATGTCTGCTCCAAACTCTCCTGTATCAACCCTGGGAACCCTTTCGCGGCACTTGTCCACGACATACTCGTAGAGTCGCTTGGCCTCTTCCGGAGCTCCGGCTCTGATAAAAGACGGTCTATTTCCTTTCCTGCAGTCAGCATACAGCGTAAACTGTGAGATCATGAGTAGTTCACCGCCTACATCCGCAAGAGAGAGATTTGACTTGCCATTCTCATCCGGAAATATCCTAAGCCCCAAGAGCTTATTGACCATCTTATCGGCTATGGCTTCATCATCCTCCTGTCCGACTCCAACGAGAACCATAAAGCCTTTCCCGATGCTTCCTTTTGTTTCCCCGTGAATCTTTACATCAGATTTTGATACTACCTGTATTATGAAACGCATGGATCCTCCCTCTGCCACTTTATGATGTCATTACTTTCGTAATAAAGGGCTTCCATCTATGGAAAACCTGTTCTTCCGATATCCCGCATTCTTCTGAAAAAGCCGCTGGAAGAGATTATTTTTCAACTGCAAACTTCAACATATTACTTTTCTTAGCAAAACTGGACGATTGTCAATTATACATCTTTTCCCGGAGCTCTTCTATCTCAAATATATCTGAAAGAGATCAATGATAAGATCTTTGCCCGTGATAAGAAACTCAAGAATAACAAAACTCTTGCAGTTTATGTAAGAAATTATAAGACTAACAGGAATATGTCTGGCTGTGAGCCTCATTCCCGGACTTTGGAATAATATGATGATCAGTTATTACAACGTATCGTTTATTGCCATCAGGATCCCCGCCGGTATATGCATCTTCAAACGTTCCCATGAATATCTCAGGAAGAGTTGCTGCATATGCTCTGGAATCCATCATTATTGCAAGGAACAATGCTCCAAAGAAGACGTAAATCTTTCGTATAATATCTTTTCAAATGCCATTCCGGATACTCCCTTGAATAATGCTCATATATTTCATCGATACAGCCATGTGAGTAGACCAAAGTATCATATCCCAGCAATGGCGGGATCCAGTTTTTATCCTGAGTACATACTGTCATCTCAATCCTTTCTCTTTCTATACGTACATCCACTTAGTTCCGAGAAGTTCCCTGTCTATCAGCGTTACTCCTGTGCGTTCTGCCAGGGCTTCTGCTGCGGGAGTGAAGTAGCTGTTGGTTATCACTACACACTGATCTGCATCATAGTAGCCTTTACCGGAAAGAGCCTGCTGGACTGCGGCTTCTCCCACGG
>CADCRB010000347.1 GCA_902803745.1 uncultured Lachnospiraceae bacterium | reverse complement strand
TCAGGATATGCTGCTGTTCTTCTTTGAGGAAGCAATCCAGGCTGTCAGTATCTTTTGCAGCCTGGAGAGCCCTTATATTTTCCGCGTCTGTGGTTCGTTTTTCCATGTGTTAGTATTAATTAAATGAACAGATCCTGGATCTGACTCTTTAGTTTCTGCCATCCGGTCTTGAATGAACGCTTAGTACTGTCGGAATCTGAGGTGTCTGATGAAGCGTCATCAGTACCGGAGTCCGAAGCTGCTTTGCTGTCAGTGCTTTGATTCTTTTTGCCGGATCGGGTCGCGGCCTGATCGCAGTCATCGCTTTTCTTCTGTGGCCGATTGCCTGCAACTCCCGCAGGCAGCTCATCTGATACTTCAATCCCGGCTTCTTCATATGCCGTTTTCAGTGCATTCTCTGCCTCCGTGACTGCGTCTCTGTACGAAGCTTTCTCATCATCCGACAGTTCCGTCTCGCTGTCAAGAGCCGATCTTTCAGCATCGAGTGCTTCCTTGAGCTTGTCCAGATATGACTGAAGAGATGACACGGTCTCCTCATCTTCGACATTCTTCAGGGCATCTTTATAGGCCATGATATTTACTGCGCCTTCCGGAAGCTCTTTCTGTCCGTCTGGTCTGCTGCCGTCTGACATATCTTCCGGAAGTTCCGGTTTTTCTCCATCCTGCAGGTTTTCCGGCGCTTCAGGCCGCTCGCCGTTTGCCATATCTGTTGGTGGTTCAGGCTTTTCACCATCCTGCAAGCCTTCCGGTGGTTCAGGTCGCTCGCCATCTGTATTATCTTTCGATAGTTCAGGTCGCTCAGATTCAGTGGTTTCGTTTTGTCCTTGTTCCATCCTTCCTCCACGGCCGCCTCCTGTCGGGGCGGCATAGGCGGTCGCTGCCGAGCTGAGCACCAGGGTGCCGGTAAGCGCTGTCATCAGGATCTTCTTTACGATTGAGTTTTTCATTTTTCTTTCCTCCTTTTATTTCACTGGTATGTTTGTGACTGATTCTGGCCGAATGCTGATACCGTAACCCGCCAAAAGACGCATCGAACGGTATCAGGATCCATATCAATCCCTTCTGTTCAGATATACGTTCATAGGGGATCAAAAAATGGGGTCGTCCGGATTTTCCAATATTCGCGAAAACATATGGCTGGCTGCAGGCAATTCAGATGCGTATAGATCATGGACAATCTGTTTATGCTGGAGGATGACTCATTTCCGATCGTAGATTATGAGAGGGAGTACTCGGAGGAGAACAAGGGCAAGTACCTTGGTTATGTTGCAAGGCTTGCTAAACGGCTCTATAATGAATACGGCGAGTTTCTGAAGAATATGGGGGATGGATAATTGAATGAGAGTTTGTTTCTATCGCAATCATACAGTGACGCGTGGGCTGATTACATCCGCTCATTAAATTCGCCTGCATTTCCCGTTTGGGACTATGTGATACTGACTGCTTCAAATGAACGTCAGGCTAAAAGCTTTGAGGATCAGATCAAACGGAGAAAGGATCTGCTTCCTTCAAATACTAAATATGCGGTGCTTCCGGATGAGGGAGGAGTCAGGGTCGGCTCGGGAGGAGCCACGTTAAGCGCGGTTAAATGGCTTAAGGAGCAGGGAGGATATGAAGGGAAGAGAGTGCTTGTGATCCATTCCGGTGGTGACAGCAGGAGAGTCCCCCAGTACTCCGCGCTTGGTAAGCTGTTCTCGCCCGTTCCCCATCAGCTTCCTGACGGGAGAAGCTCTACACTTTTTGATGAATTTGTTATTTCCATGGCCTCGGTCCCGGGGCGGATCCGCGAAGGCATGATGCTTCTGAGCGGAGATGTTCTTCTTCTTTTCAATCCACTGCTGATCGATTACTCAGGACACGGTGCTGCTGTCGTGAGCTTTAAGGAAAATGTCGAGACCGGAAAGGATCATGGCGTTTATCTTCGCGGTGACAACGGCTATGTCAGATCATTTCTTCACAAGCAGTCCGTGGAAAAGCTGCGTTCCGTGGGCGCAGTGAATGATGCGGATGATGTAGATATCGATACAGGAGCAGTGATCCTGGGCGTGGATGTGCTGGATTCTCTTTGGTCGCTGATCAATACTGACGGGTCGGCAGATCCTGCAAAGTATTCAAAGCTTGTAAATGACAAAGTCCGTTTGTCGCTTTATGGCGATATCCAATATCCTATGGCTGAGGATTCCACGCTGGAGGATTTCTACAAGGAGGCGCCCGAGGGAGAGTTCTGCGAGGAGTTAAGAGAGGCGAGAAGTGAAATATGGAAGGTGCTGCGTCCTTTCCGGATGAAGCTGCTCCGGCTGGCGCCTGCGAAGTTCATTCATTTCGGGACGACCAGGGAAATTCTGTCTCTTATGTCCAGTGGAGTGGGTGAATACAGTGAGCTTGGATGGAGCAATACAGTCAACAGCTCGGTTAAGGGAGCGTCCTGCTACAATTCTGTCTTATCCTCCCGCGCTGTCGTAGGATCCGGATCTTATCTCGAGGTTTCCTATGTCCATGGTGACTCAAAGGTCGGGAAGAATTGCGTGCTTTCTTACATAGATGTGTATGACAGGATCATTCCGGACGGAGTCGTCCTTCACGGACTGAAGCAGTCAAACGGCAAGTTTGTCTGCCGCATTTACGGCGTCGGGGATAATCCCAAGGGAGATAAGCTCTTTGGGAAAGAGCTTAAAGGTGAGCTGTGGAATAAAGACGAGCCCCGGATTTTGTGGTATGCGAAGCTTTACCCTGAGAAGGATACTATTGATGAGGCCGTGGAAGCGGCGCTGGAGCTCTATAGAAAAGTGACATCCGGTGAGACGCCGGATCCTTCAGGCAAGTCTCTGGCTGAGGGATTTAATGATGCGGATACTGAGGCTGTGCTTGAGTGGAATGACCGGATGACTGAGCTGGTCCAGATGAATATGATCGCTTCGCTTATCCGTACTCATAAGCCTGTAACCGTCGGGAAGCTTAAGGCGCCGCTTACTAAGATCCAGCGTGAGTGGCTTTGGAATCATATCGAACGGGCAGACTTTGACGAAAAAATGCGTCTTCATTATTACGTCGGTACAGCACTCGGCGATGAGGTGGAGATCGCAAAAGCCTTCAGGAGCCTTTCCGATGCCATACTTGGCAGTGCCATTGAGAGGCTCAGGGAAAATAAGTCAGTCAGGATCACAAAGGATGAGCATAGCGTGAGACTTCCGCTGCGTGTTAATTTTGGCGGAGGCTGGTCGGATACCCCGCCATATTGCAATGAGCATGGGGGTACGGTTTTGAATGCCGCCATCACTTTGAACGGTGAATGTCCGGTAAGGGTTTCCCTAAGGCGGCTTAGCGAGAATAAGATCGTATTTGAATCCAAGGATATGGATGTACACGGGGAGTTCACAGCCATTGAGCCGCTGCAGTCAGTCGGGGATCCTTTTGATCCGTATGTTCTGCAGAAGGCTTCACTGCTGGCCTGCGGTGTGATCCCTGCCGAGGGAGGAGATCTGGGAGAGGTACTGGACAGACTTGGCGGCGGTATATGGATGGATACGGAGGTCGTCGGTGTGCCAAAGGGCAGCGGACTGGGGACCAGCTCGATACTGGCGGCTGCCTGTGTAAAGGGGCTCTTTGAATTCCTGGGCGTATCTTATTCCGAGGATGATCTATACAGCACAGTGCTTTGCATGGAGCAGATAATGTCCACGGGAGGAGGCTGGCAGGATCAGGTCGGAGGTGTGACGAACGGGATAAAATATACTACCAGCAAGCCCGGGCTGATACAGGACATTACGGTAACGCATCTAAAACTGGATGCGCCCGTCTTTCGGGAGCTGAACAGCCGGTTTTGTCTTATCTATACCGGACAGAGGAGGCTTGCCAGAAATCTCCTGCGGGACGTAGTCGGGAGATATATAGGGAATGAGCAGGATACGGTCTACGCGCTTAATGAGATCCAGAGAAATGCTACCCTGCAGCGGTTTGAGCTTGAGAGGGGCAATATCGATGCGTTTTCCGAGCTTTTGAACAGGCATTGGGAATTGTCAAAGATGATAGATGCAGGGTCGACCAATACCCTGATCGATCAGATATTTGATGCTGTGGATGATCTGCTTGCAGGCAGGATGATCTGCGGCGCCGGCGGCGGTGGATTTCTTCAGGTCGTTTTAAAAAAGGGTATAACTAAAGACCAGCTGCAGGACAGACTGATGACTGTTTTTTCTGATACGGATATCGGAGTCTGGGACTGCAGTCTGGTCTGACAGGGGGAGTCCCCGTTGACTCCTTGCCCCGACGGCGATATACACTTATAATTGATATGTTAGTTTTATTGTTCCGCGATAGCGGAGTTTGTACAAAGAACAGGAGAAACAGGTATGAAGATGTTCTATGGGACCGGATCGTCCGGTAAAGTAGCGGATGCATTGAGGGGGCTTGCTTCGCCAAAGCTGATAATAATGACGAGCCCGGCCGATCATTTCGAAGAAAATGTGTCAGAGCTGGAGAAAGCTTTCCCCGGTGTGCCGAGTATCGGCTGCATCGCGATGGGATATGAGAAAAAAGTGGAAGAGAAGGGAGTGACGGTCACTGCTTTTACAGAGGGCGTATCCGTTGCTGTCGGCGCGCTTGAGAATGTTTCCAAGGCTCCGGCCAGATACATCTCCAGACTGCAGGATGACTTAAGCCGCATCAGACCCGGCAGCAACAATACAGCGATAATCGACTTCTGCGCCGGCAATGATGCAGGAGTTATGAATACTCTCAGTCTTCTGATCGACAGATACAAGCTCCAGCTGATGGGAGCGACAGGAGATGCCGGCAAGGTATCTGCCAACGGCAGGATCTACGAGGACGGTATGGTCTATGCCGTGATAAAGAATGAAAACGGCAAGGTAAAGGCATATAAGGAAAACATCTATACTCCTGTCGAAGGCGTGAGGCTCCTTGCTTCCAGGACCGATAAGAGCAGGTATTATATCGGAGAGTTAAACGGCAGACCTTCAAAGCAGGTATACATGGAGTTGACAGGCTGTTCGGAAAAGGACATTGAGAATCAGACCTTCACCAATCCTCTTGGCAAGATGATAGGCGACGATATCTGCATCGTTTCGATCAAAGGCGTGGAAGGCAACGGCATCACCTGCTACAGACAGGTGAATGATTCCGATATTCTTACGCTCCTTCAGATGAATGATCCCATGGAGATAGCGCAGAATACCATTAATGCCATAAAGAGTGATTTTAACAAAGTGTCCGGGATCTTCTCCGTCAATTGCGTATTCAGATATCTCGTGCTTCAGGATCGCGGCGAGCTGAATGAGTACCTTGGCAAGATCGCATCTTTAGGGACTTCCTGCGGCCTCGTCGGATACGGTGAGCATTATAACGGACAGTTCGTTAATCAGACGATGACATGCATGGTATTTGAATAGGAGGTAACGGACTAATGTTTGGAAAGAATAAAAAAGATAAAAATATTGAAATGCCCCAGGCTGCTGAAGCAGAAAACAGCCTTAAAGATCAGAAGACCGCGCTTACCTATATAGCTGATTCCATCAGGGCCTGTCAGAAAAATCTGGTGGATAATGAGGTGGATTCTCTTACGGAGCTTAAGGATATCAGCGATACCTTCGCCGGTGTGATGCAGGGTAATGAAGGACTTAAAAAAGATATCTATGAATTCGGCGATGTCTTTGATAAGGTGAGTGAGACTACCTCCAGATTTGATGAGGTAAGGGATGACATCGAAAACAGCGTCCGCCAGGCTCAGGATAAAGTCGGGGAGCTTAAGGAAAGCTCTGTGGATGTAAGGAATACCTTCAACGAGATGGAGGAAGGCTTTGAGACCTTTAAGGGCTCAGTGGATGAGATCGCCGGATATATGAAG
Source organism: uncultured Lachnospiraceae bacterium (assembly GCA_902803745.1). Taxonomy (GTDB): domain Bacteria; phylum Bacillota; class Clostridia; order Lachnospirales; family Lachnospiraceae; genus NK4A144. The sequence continues at coordinate 632 of CADCRB010000347.1, read as the reverse complement.
CAGATCGTAGGCATTGCTTCGCAGACGAACCTTCTTGCACTGAATGCATCCATAGAGGCCGCGAGGGCAGGCGAAGCCGGCAGAGGCTTTGCAGTAGTGGCTGAGGAAGTCCGTAAGCTGGCTGACGAGATCAAGGTGCTTATTGATCAGGTTAATGCATCCATCGATAATGTCGGCGCCCAGAGTGACAGGATGACTGAGAGCATGCGGGCCTCCGTGGAGAGCCTCGACAGGAGTCTTGAAAGCGTGGATGAGACCTATGCTACATTTGATGATATCATCACGAGCGCATCCAGATCCGGAGAAGTGCAGGCGGAGATCGTAAGCGCCGCTGACGAAGCCGGTGAAAAGATCAATTCTCTGGAAAAGCGTTTTGACCAGATCAATGATGACTGCGATAAGCTTTTAGGCCAGATCGGAAGAGTGAATGATCTCGGCACTACCAAGAGCGGGATCTTTGAGAATATCGATAATCTGGTCTCGCAGATCTCTCCCATAGTTTCGGAGAGATAATTTTGAAAGATAACTGACAGGAAGGACTGGCTTTTATAATGAAGATTGCAGTAGCGGGAACCGGATATGTGGGATTGTCTCTGGCGGTTCTTTTATCACAGCATAATGAAGTGACGGCT
>CADCRB010000346.1 GCA_902803745.1 uncultured Lachnospiraceae bacterium | reverse complement strand
TCTCGGGAGTATTCTGTCTGTCGGTAAACCGTTCCAGCTGAGTCTCCTTATCTATCTGCACCCAGAATTTGATTATGACCGCTCCCCAGTCATCCAGCTCCTTTTCAAACTCGTTTATCTCATTATATGCCCGCTGCCAGTCATTTTCAGAGCAAAAGCCTTCAAGACGCTCCACCATGACACGACCATACCAGGTCCGGTCAAATATCGCTATATGCCCGTCCTTCGGAAGCCTGGTCCAGAATCTCCACAGATAGTGTCTGTTCTTCTCATGCGGCTCCGGTGACGCGATCGGATGCACCTCAAATCCTCTCGGATCCAGCGCAGCCGTAAGCCGCTTGATATTGCCTCCCTTTCCTGCTGCATCCCAGCCTTCATAAGCTATTATCACGGGGATCCTGGCATGATAGATCTTATTATGAAGATCCGCCAGTTTCGCCTGAAGCGCTTTAAGATCGCTGTCATACTGCTCATCGCTTATCTTCTTTTCAAGGCTGATATCAGAAAGTCTGGGCATCTGTTTCAGAGGAAAAGTATTCTGCAGCACCGGCACGGCTCGTCCCGTATTCTGCAGAGCTATACCGATACTCTTAACCAGAAGCTCGGTCACCTGCAGCTCCGCCCACTTGCGGTTCTTTGAATCAATAAAATACCATGGCGCTATAAACTGATTGGTAGACTCGAGATAATCATCATAGACATCCACGCAGTCTTCATAGTGCTTATTCTGCCAGCGGTCCCACTTCTCAACGCGCCAGGATGTACTCTTCTTTTCTTCAAGCTCCTTCAGGCGTTTCTTCTGCTCTGAGCGTGAAATATGGAAGAAAAACTTTACCACGAGATATCCGTTATCTGAAAGCTGCCTCTCGAAACGCTTTATTGAGGTAAGCTGTCTGTGATAGGCTTCTTCATCCGTATCACCCCTAAGCTTATCCTTTGTCACTTCATCCATCCAGCTTCCGTCAAAGAATGAAAACTTTCCCGCCTCAGGGATCCGTGCAAAATATCTGTATAAAAAAGGCCTCCTAAGCTCGTCCTCTGAAGGTTTAGAAAGAGTCTCGGTTTTGTAGAACCTGGGATCCAGATTCTTTATTACCCTGCCCATTACGCTTCCTTTTCCGGCACCGCCCCAGCCATCAAAGATCACAAGCACCGGAAGCTTCTTTTCCTTGATCGCCATCTGCATTCCGTTAAGCTCTGTCCGGGCCTTGCCCAGTCTTGCCGTCATCTCGTTATCATCAGGCTTTTCGGTTTTGATCCAGTCCTTAAGCATGGTCTCCCCCTTTCGTTATGATCCCTTCCTTGCAAATGCGGCTCTTTTACGAAGCGTCGGATCCAGAATCTTCTTTCTTATGCGAAGCGATTCCGGAGTGACCTCCAGCAGCTCATCATTATCGATAAAATCAAGGCACTGTTCCAAAGACATCTGTACCGGAGGCACAAGTCTCAATGCCTCATCCGAGCTTGAGGTCCTTGTATTCGTGAGATGCTTTGTCTTGCAGACATTTACTTCTATGTCGTCAGACTTGGGATTTGATCCTATGACCATACCGGAATAAACAGGTGTGCCGGGGCCGATAAAAAGAGCCCCTCTCTCCTGCGCATTGAAAAGTCCGTAAGGAACAGCCTCACCCGCTTCAAACGCGATTAGTGATCCTGTATTTCTGTAAGCTATATCCCCCTTATAAGGCGCATAACCCTCAAAGATCGTATTTATTATTCCGTTCCCCTTCGTATCTGTAAGGAAGGGTCCGCGGAATCCGATGAGTCCTCTTGAAGGTATCCTGAATTCAAGTCTCGTATATCCGCCGGCTATGGAGTTCATATTCAGGAGCTCACCCTTCCTCTCGGAAAGAGAAGAGATCACGGTTCCCGTGAATTCATCCGGCACGTCAACATACGCAAGCTCCACCGGCTCCAGGGTCTTTCCGTTCTCATCCTTTTTATATATGACCTCAGCCTTGGATACTGCAAATTCATATCCTTCACGTCTCATAGTCTCTATAAGTACAGAAAGATGCAGCTCTCCCCTGCCGGAAACCTTAAATGTGTCGGTCGAGTCAGTCTCCTCGACTCTCAGAGAGACATCCGTATTAAGCTCCTTTAAGAGTCTGTCCTTGATATGCCTCGAGGTGACGTATTTCCCCTCTTTACCGGCGAGCGGACTGTCATTAACCATAAAATTCATGGATATCGTAGGATCGGATATCTTCTGGAAGGGAATAGCCTCCGGATTATCCGGAGAACACAGGGTATCTCCGATCCTTATATCCGCTATACCCGATATAGCCACGATCTGTCCTATTGTTGCTTCATTCACATCGACCTTCTTCAGGCCCTCAAACTCATAGAGCTTGCTGATCTTAACCTTCTCTTTGCGCTCCTCATCATGGTGGTTTACGATGACCGCTTCCTGATTAAGCTTCACCGTACCGCTGTCCACCTTGCCTATGCCTATGCGGCCCACATATTCATTGTAATCTATCGTTGAGATAAGGATCTGGACACTGGCCTCAGGATCCCCCTCGGGAGCCGGAATATAAGAAACGATGGTATCAAACAGCGCAGTCATATCAGATCCCTGCTCAGCAGCATCCATAGAAGACGTACCGTTCTTTGCGGAAGTGAATACGAAAGGACAGTCCAGCTGCTCATCAGAAGCGCCAAGATCCATCAAAAGCTCCAGCACCTCATCCACCACCTCATCGGGTCTTGCTCCGTCACGGTCGATCTTATTCACACAGGCAATGACCGGAAGATCAAGAGACAGCGCTTTCATCAGCACAAATTTTGTCTGCGGCATAACTCCTTCAAAAGCATCCACGAGGAGTACCACTCCGTCCACCATCTTAAGTATCCGCTCCACCTCACCGCCGAAGTCCGCATGCCCCGGAGTATCAATGATATTGATCCTTGTGTTCTTATACTGTACCGATGTATTCTTCGACAGGATCGTTA
>CADCRB010000345.1 GCA_902803745.1 uncultured Lachnospiraceae bacterium | reverse complement strand
CGTTCCCTTCTTTATATTTCATGAAAAAACTATATTATCCTTTGACAGGCTCTGGATCCGCGCAAGAGCATATACCTCAAATCCGGCATCTGTAAGCTTGTCACCGCCCGGCTGGAATTGCTTCTGTATGAGCACTCCTACTCCTCCGATCGTGGCATGCGCCATACGCAACAGCCTTATAGCCCCCGTTACGGCCTCTCCGTTTGCAAGGAAATCATCTATTATCAGCACATGATCCTGCTCTGATATGACTTCCTTAGATAAAGTCAATTCATAATTCGTACCTTTTGTAAATGAGGTGATCATGGTCTGATACAGATCGTCATTCAATACCTTTGAAGGCTGTTTCTTTAATATCACGACCTGTAGTCCCATCTCCAATGCAGTAAAAAGAGCCGGTGCTATGCCCGAGCTTTCTATCGTCACTATCTTTGTGATACCCATTCCCTTGAAATGAGCCGCAAAATCCTTAGCGCATTTTTGCATAAGCTCAGGATCCACCTGATGATTGATAAAGGTATCCACTCTAAGGATATCCTCATTGACCGCACGGCCTTCCTTTAGTATTTTTTCCTCAAGTAATCTCATTTTTTTCCCCCTTTTATAAAACATCAACGAGGTATTAAGTACAGCATTTTATCAGAAAAAGATCTCAAGATCGTACTGTCCGTCCCCTCTCTGCGTGACGGTAAACAGACTCAGATTTTCACCATCCACGGCATAGAGCTTCCCGGTCCTTTTCTTTGCAGAGCCCGGCTCCTCATAGCTTTCCGTTACAAGAAAAAAGTCCCTGCCTCCTGAGCTTATCATAGAATTGCACTGATAAGTATAGTTCCCCAAAGAGCCTGCCACATGTCCATATATATCAAGCAGGGCACCACGGCTGATAAGCGTTGCTATGACGAGATTGGCGGCGTCTGTAGGGGAGCAGGCTCCGGCATATTGGAAATCATACTCCTCATAGACCGTATCACTGAAATTACCATCCTCATCCATAAAACGGAAGGCAAACTTGCTTTTACCTAAAGGCATGGTTATCTCTTTTTTATAAACCTCTGACTCCACATCAGGCTCGGAACCGTCTCTCGTGAAATAAATCGTGCCTGTGCTGTCTTCCTGTATCTCACCGTCAGCCCCGGTTTCCACCTCCACCTTTGCTTTAATGGACTGAGGTTTTGTATAAGTACCGCTCTCAGGAGATACTGTCAAAATCTTATCTACCCTGTCGTCAGCTATCTCATTTCCTGACAGCAGAGCATCTACAGACTCTTCTTCCTTCCACTCATCCTCTGGCATCTCTTCCGTGGGAAGCTCAAATGCCTGCTCCATCGTATTCACGGATCCGCTTTCGGATATCACCTCATCCACTGCATTCACCGGCACAAAGGATTTGTCACCCAGACTCTTGGAAGCCAGCATGGTAATAACTACCAGAACGATCATCAAAAGTCCGGCGCCGGCATAGACCATAAGCTTCTGCCGCTCCTCATCCCGGCTTCTTTCTCTTCTCAGAAGATCCGATGCCTCTTCCTTTTTGACAGGCTGTATCTCCCTTGTCGTGGAATCCTCATCGAACTCAACTCTGGTGCTCTCCGCTACATCTATCCTGTTTACGGTTCCGGCGATATCATCACCGACGCTTGAAAGGTTCTCCTCAAGATCCGGATCATAATCAGGCACGATCTGGACAGCATGTCCGCATTGCGGACAGTAAAGCTTGCCCTCAGGTATTTCATTGCCGCATTTTGGGCATTCCATGCTTATCTGTCCTTTGCTGCCTTAAGTACATTTTTCATAAGCATCGCTATGGTCATAGGACCCACACCTCCGGGTACAGGGGTGATATAGGATGCTACAGGCTCCACGTCCTCATAATCTACGTCACCGCAGAGTTTCTTTCCGTTGTTCTTCTCGGGATCTATCCTGTGGATCCCTACATCTATGACAACCGCGCCGTCTTTCACATAATCCTCGGTTATCATGCGCGGCCTTCCTATGGCTACTATAAGGATATCAGCCCTTTTGCAGATCTCCTCTATATGACGCGTCTTTGAATGCACGACTGTCACAGTTGCATTTTCCCTGAGCATAAGCATAGCCATGGGTTTTCCCACGATATTGGATCTGCCCATTATCACACATTCTTTTCCTGCGATCTCTACGCCGCTTCTTTTCAAAAGCTCTATCACTCCCGCCGGAGTGCATGATACGAATCCGTCGGTCCCTATACTCAAAGCCCCGACCGATCTTCTGGAAAAACCGTCAACATCCTTTCCGGGATCTATAGCCTCGATGATATTGTCTTCATTGATATGCTTTGGAAGAGGAAGCTGTACGAGTATCCCGTCTACAGTATCATCGCTGTTAAGCTTTTCAATAAGCTCTGTAAGGTCTTTTTCCGAGGTGTTTTCCGGCAGCTCATACGAAAGGGATCTGATACCGCAGTATTCGCAGGCTGTCTTTTTATTCTTTACATAGACCTGTGAAGCAGGATCTTCTCCCACTATGATGACTGCAAGGCAGGCACTTATCCCCTGCTCCTTTATCTCATCCCTTACCTCGTCCTTTATATCCTGTGATATCTTCTTTCCGTCAATTATTTCAGCCATTAAAAGAGCCCCCTTATCTTTCCGTCAGGATCTACGTCTATGTCATAAGCCGCAGGATGCTTTGAAAGCCCGGGCATCGTCATTATATCACCGGTAAGCGCCACCACAAAGCCGGCGCCGCCGGAAAGGTATACATCTCTTACATTCACAGTAAAATCCTCCGGAGCTCCAAGCCTTGAAGGATCATCCGAAAAAGAATACTGTGTCTTTGCCATGCAGACCGGCAGGTCTCCATATCCCATGGTTTCTATGTTCTTAAGCTCTAAGAGCGCCTTGCCTGAAAAGCTGACTCCGGAAGCGCCGTATATCTTTCGGGCTATGGTTTCAATCTTTTCCTTAAGCGGCATATCGTCCGGATAAAGCAGTGTAAATTCCGCTTTGTCATCCTCCAGAGTCTTCAGGATCCTCTGCGCCAGATCCTCTGCGCCCTCTCCGCCCTTTTCCCAGGCTTCGGAATAGGAAAAATCACATCCCCTGTCACGCACATATTTTTCAATATATTCCTTCTCTTCATCCGTATCCGAAACAAATGCGTTGAGAGCTACTATGACCGGGAGTCCGTATTTTTTCAGATTATCAATATGGCGTCCAAGATTCGCTATACCCTTTTCAAGAGCAGCCATATTCTTTTCATTGAGATTTTCCTTTGACACTCCGCCGTTATATTTCAAGGCCCTTACTGTAGCAACCAAAACAACTGCCGAAGGCCTGAGTCCCGTCTTCCTGCATTTAATGTCAAAGAATTTCTCTGCTCCCAGATCGGCTCCGAAGCCTGCCTCAGTTATAACAATATCTGCCAGTTTCAGCGCAGTCTTTGTTGCAATGACTGAATTACAGCCATGAGCAATATTTGCAAAAGGTCCGCCATGGACGATAACGGGAGTATGCTCAAGAGTCTGTATGAGATTAGGCTGGATGGCATCCTTAAGCAGAGCCGCCATTGCGCCTACAGCCTTTATATCCCCTGCCGTGACCGGATTGCCGTCAAGATCATAAGCCACAAGCATCTTTGAAAGCCTTTTCTTTAGATCATCCATATCAGCAGCCAGACAGAATACAGCCATAACTTCTGAGGCCACTGTGATCGTAAAATGGTCCTCTCTCACAAATCCGTCAGCTTTGGATCCGAGACCTACGACCACATTCCTTAAAGCCCGGTCATTAAGATCGAGACAGCGCTTCAGTATTATTCTCCTTGTATCTATACGGAGCTCATTGCCCTGCTGTATATGATTGTCAAGGAGCGCAGCGCAAAGATTGTTTGCTGTAGTTATGGCATGAAAATCACCTGTAAAGTGAAGATTGAGCTCCTCCATGGGGACCACCTGCGCCATACCGCCTCCGGCAGCGCCTCCCTTTATACCAAAGCACGGGCCTAAAGACGGCTCGCGAAGAGCAATTACTGCCTTTTTGCCAAGTCTGCCCATCGCCTCTCCGATACCTATTGTCTGAGTAGTCTT
>CADCRB010000344.1 GCA_902803745.1 uncultured Lachnospiraceae bacterium | reverse complement strand
ATGCTTGATTATATGAACGATCTCAGAGCCTCTGTGGGAGTGGGACCGCTTTCATATGATGACACGCTGAATTCCTATGCCGGGACGAGATCCGTCGAGGCTACTACCAAGTGGTCTCACACCAGACCTAACGGCGCACAGGGCTGCGATATGATACCGGGAAACAAGTGGCGCGGAGAGAATCTTTCCTATGTCACTGTGCCTGATTTCGGATACTCCCAGGAGGAGCAGGAGGAGGCAGCTAATGTCATGTTTGATAATCTTGTGGCATCGCCCACTCACTATGATAATATGACATTTGGGAATTTTACCAAGGTCGGGATCAGGACCAACGTAGCTAATACGTCAGGCGGTACGAGGCTTACGACTGCTTATCTGTTTTCAAACTGATATGGAAGACTGATCATTGGATCAACGGTAGAGCCCTGATACAGGGCTCTTCTTTATTCCGGCAAATACTGATCCGCGCCGGACGGAAAGAAATAATACAGGTAACTCACAGATTATGGATTCAAAAAGAAAACTGTTTCTTAAGGGGCTTAGAGACGGCATTCCCATAGCCCTTGGATACCTTGCGGTTGCATTTACCCTTGGTATTACGGCTGCTAATATTAATATGAATGCGTTCCAGAGCTTTCTTATGTCCTTTGGAATGCTGGCGTCTGCAGGAGAATACGCTGCTATCGTTCTTATCGGCTCTGCTGCCGGAGTGGCAGAGATGATCGCCACCACCCTTATCATCAATCTTCGATATTTTCTTATGAGCTGCTCTTTGTCACAGAAGGTTTCTCCGGATGAGCCTCTATGGAAAAGGATGCTGCTTGCCTGGTTTGTGACTGACGAGCTCTTTGGCATCTCATCTGCAGTGGAAGGCTATCTTGATCCGGTATATACATACGGAGCCGCAGCTGTATCGGTGACGGGCTGGTGTCTTGGGACAGTGCTTGGAGTCATTGTAGGGGATATACTGCCTGTAAGGCTTGCATCTGCCATGAGCGTGGCTCTTTATGGTATGTTCCTTGCCATTATCATACCCCCTGCCAGGAAGAGCCGTTTTATGGCTCTGCTTATAATCGCTTCGATGGCATCCAGCTTTGTTTTTTCCAAAGCGCCGGTCATTTCCGGGATCTCGGAGGGATTCCGCATCATAATACTTACAGTGGTGATCGCAGGAATAGCAGCATATCTGCGTCCTGTGGAGGAGGCAGAGCGTGAGTGACAGGCGGATATATCTTTCAATATTTATCATGATCCTTACGGTCTATGCCATAAGAGTTACGCCATTTCTTATCTTCAGGAAGGAGATAAAGAATAAATGGATAAGATCATTTCTTTATTATGTTCCTTATGTGACACTGGCTGTGATGACCTTCCCGGCTATTCTGTCATCTACTTCATCAGTCATTTCCGGAGCGATAGCTCTTGCTGTCGGAATAGCTGCGGCGCTTATCGGGGGAGACCTCTTTACGGTTGCAATATGTGCCTGTATTGCGGTATTCTTAAGTGAATTGATCATTTGAAAGGAGTCAGTTACTGATGCGGAGCATATTGTGGGATATCATATCCATAGTGATCGGAGTGGTGCTGATCTTATTTCCGGGCGAAGCGATGGATCTCAGTCTCAAGGTGATAGGAGTGGTACTTCTCGTGGCAGGTGTGAGCGGGATCATCCTCGGGATAAAGTCGCAGGGGGCATATATCGCCTATACGATGTCAGGCGCCGTTACGGCCATAGTTGCAGGCATCGTCTGTCTGCTTCAGCCTCAGCTGATCAAGTCCGTGCTTCCTCTTATCATGGGTGTTATCATTCTTGCTACCGGAGTATTTAATATAGTAAATTCGATTAATGCCAAAAATGCAGGGGCTTCCAGATGGGTGGCTTCCCTTGTTCTGGCTTTGATCACGGTAATATGCGGGATCGTGATCCTGTTTAACTTAAATCAGGCGGCGAATCTTCTGGTTACCATCATAGGCATAATCTTTGTATATAACGGAGTTTCTACTTTGATAATTAAAATACTGAACAGGGTGTAGAGGATTGAAAAATTATATCAGGATAGCAAGGCCCGATCACTGGGTCAAAAACAGCTTTATAATACCGGGAATCGCAGTGGGCTTTCTTCTGGCTCAGATGCCTCCCATAAGCGAACTCATATTACGGTTTATCATTGGCTTTGCCGCTACATGCATGATAGCCTCAGCCAATTATGTCATTAACGAATGGCTTGATGCCGAATTCGATAAATATCATCCCACAAAGAAATACAGGCCAGTTGTTTCAGAGAATATGAAATTTTCCTATGTTATGCTGGAATACCTTATTCTGGCCGCTGCGGGGATCGGATTATCGTGCCTTATAAATAAGGGCTTCCTTGCAATGGAGATATGGCTTCTTGTCATGGGTATAATCTATAACGTCAAGCCCATGCGTACCAAGGATATCCCTTTCCTTGATGTCATCTCCGAGTCGGTCAATAACATGATAAGGCTGCTCTTAGGCTGGTTTATCGTGACGGACGCATCTGTCCCGCCCGGAAGCATACTTTTAGGCTATTGGATGGGAGGTGCCTTCCTTATGGGGATCAAGCGTTTTGCCGAGTATCGCATGATAGGAGATCCCAAAACGGCAGGACTTTACAGGAAGAGCTTTGCTGCATATACAGAGCAGACTCTTTTATGCTCGAGCATGTTCTATGCCTTCTGTTCAACTTTTTGTATGGGACTTTTCCTGGTGAAATACAGGATAGAATATGTGCTTGCGATGCCCTTTTTATTCCTGCTTTTTGTATATTATCTGTACATTGCCTTTAAGGATGATTCCGCAGTGCAGAAGCCCGAGAAGCTCTACAAAGAGAAGAAGCTTATGGCCTTTGTTGCATTGATTGTGATCATATTTGTAGTGCTTACCATCGTTGATATACCGGCGCTCAGACTCTTCCAGGAGCCGTTCCTGATACCGATCTGACATGCTTTGGACTTTGTCCGGCAGAGCCGGTTAATAATAGCAGACTTTAACTAAAGGAGCAGAGATATGAGTGAAAAGAACAGGATATTGCTTTTTTATCCCCCGGGACCTATGTATCAGAGGGGAGAGGACAGGTGCCAGCAGGCGGTGGACGGAAGCTCGGCGGAGGCCATGAGAGCCTGCAATGACCTGGGATATGCTGCGGCTGTGCTTCTTAAAAAGGGATATGAGATACGCTTAAGGGATTATCAGACAGAAAAATGCTCCATAGAGCAGATGAATTCCGAGGTGGACGATTTCAAGCCGGATCTTCTGATGCTCTCCACGACAAATACCAGCATTTATGATGACATTAAGATCATGAATGATCTGAAGGCGCGCTGCGGCGCCGTTACTGTCCTTAAGGGAGCGATCTTCTATGCGCCGGAGCAGGAGATGCTGGATCTGCTGGACCTTAAGCAGATCGATTATATGATAGGCGGCGAGGTCGACTTTGCCATAGACGGCATAGCAGACTATGCCTTAAGGGGCGAAGGGGATATAGCATCGGTAGACAATATCCTCTATAAGGATAAGGACGGGAAGTTCATACAGACCAAATTCCATGTCTGGGGACAGGACCTGGATGCCCAGCCTTTCCCTGCAAGGGAATATATGAACAACGGCCTTTATTTAAGGCCGGATACGGACGCTCCCATGGCTACAATACAGACAGCAAGGGGATGTCCCTCGAGCTGTGTATTCTGTCTCACCCCGGGGATATCCGGAAAGTGCGTGAGATTCAGAAGTCCGGAAAATGTAATGGCGGAGCTCACCGAGTGTTATGAGAAATTCGGCATTAAGGATTTCTTCTTCAAGGCCGATACCTTCACGATAAATGCAGAATGGGTAAAGAAGCTCTGCGAGCTCATAATAGATTCTCCGCTTTACGGAAATATTAATTTCACGGCCAATTCCAGAGTGAATCCGCTTAAAAAGGAGACACTGGAGCTTATGAAAAAAGCCGGATGCTTTATGGTCGCCTTTGGCTTTGAGTCCGGCAGCGATGAGATCCTAAAGAAGATCAAAAAGGGCGCCACAGTGGAGCAGAATCTTCAGGCAGCCAGATGGTGTCATGAGGTCGGGCTTCCCTTCTGGGGATTCTTTGTCATCGGTTTTCCCTGGGAAAATAAGGGACATATCATGAAGACGAAGAAGCTTATCTATAAAGCCGATCCTGATTTCATCGAGGTCAAGATGGCTCTTCCATATTACGGTACGCCTCTCTATGAGACCTGT
>CADCRB010000343.1 GCA_902803745.1 uncultured Lachnospiraceae bacterium | reverse complement strand
TATACCCGGCAGCATCTTAAGGTCACACTTTGTCTGCTGGCAGATATCCAGGATCTCCCTCAGCTCCTTCTTCGGCATCTTTGGCAGAGCCACGATGATCTCGTCAATATTATACCGCCCTACCGCCTCTATGATGTCATATCTTCCGCCCACGACCTTAACGCCATGGATGTAGGCTCCCATCTTGGAGGGGTTGTCATCTATCACACAGCAGACCGCCTTCTGTATATATTTGCTGGTATTCATTTCACGGATAAGGGAGTTTCCGGCCTCGCCGGCGCCGATGACCATGACATTGACGTTTCTTGCGTTTTCAGATTTTTTCTGGACGAAGGTCCTGAAGAGCCTGTAGGCAAAGCGGGAAATCGCGACAAGTATCACCAGCCAGATAGTATACATGAAATAATAACTTCTGGGCACCGTACGTCTCATTACAAGCTGCATACCTACAAACTGGGCTATGCCGGAGCAAAGACAGGCCCCGATCAGAGAACCCATCTCCGGAATGCCGGCATAGGTCCAGAGGCTGTGATACATTCTGAAAAGATAGAATATTACTACGGTGGAGATCACTGCTATCGGCAGATACTGCCAGATACTGTCTATCCAGATGTCTGCATCATAGGTGCTCATAAGCTCCTTGTAGCTCATATCAAAGCGCATAAGAAGCCCCAGCGCCATCGAAGCCGCCACGGCAAGAATGTCATATATGATAAGCGCAGCCCGCCTTAGGGAGAGCTGACGGTTAAACCCGTTCATTTCATGCACCATCCATTGAACCAGACTCTACATCTTGTCCTCTAAACTAATGATGTTACCATATTTAGGTATTCAGCGCAATTCTCAATCGATCCTCAATCCCTTCAGCAGGCCTCCCAGCGAAGTTCCAATTTCCTCGGATTCGGGAATAACAAACTCTTCCTCTTCGACATCCTCAGGATCATCCAGAAGAGCCTTTATCGAAAGAGATATCTTGCCATCCTTGACATCTATTACTTTAACATCTGTTTCCTGGCCTTCCTTAAGCACTGCTTTCGGATGCCTGATCCTTTCATGTGATATCTGTGATATGTGCACCAGTCCGGATAAATCATCACCTATATCCACGAACACGCCGTAATCCTTTATAGTTGCGACAACTCCGTGAAATACCTGACCCACCTTGATATCTGACAGCTTTTTCTTCCTGCCGTTCTCCTTCTGTTCCTTAAGGATCTCTTTTGCTGACAGTATGAGCTTATCTTCATCCATATCAGCCTCGAAAACCCTTACCTCAAGCTCTTTTCCGAGAAACGGATTGCAATCATCTATTCTTTCAAGGGACAGCTTTGAAACCGGAATAAATGCTCTTATGCCTTCAAAATCAGCGACCACCCCGCCCTTTACTATTCCGGTGACCGTCACGGTTATATTTTCCTGCGATTCTTTCAGTTCCTTCGCTTTTCTCCACGCAAGCAATGCATCCGTATCATGAACCCCATCGCCCATAAGGCTGTATGATTCCTCCAGCATGTCTGCATAGTCCTTCATTGTTTCTCCCATCTGATGTCGTCTCCTTTCATTCCAAACCCGCTTTAGCGATACTTAATACACAGCATCGTGATATCGTCAAACTGCTCTGCTTCACCGACAAACCTGTCTATGGCATCCATTACCCCCTGAACTGCCCTGGCCGGAGCAGACGCGGGATTAAGATTAAGAGTCTCTATAAGCCTGTCCGTGCCGAAAAGCTCATCCTCCTTATTTGTTGCCTCCGCTACACCGTCGGTATAGACAAATATAGTATCTCCATGTTCCATTATAAATTCATGCTCTTTGAACTCCATGTCCTCCATTGTAGCCAGAGCCGGTGAATGCTTGTATTTTATCAGCTCATAATTCCCGTTCACATGCCCTACCACAGGATGCTCGTGACCGGCATTTGCAGAAACACCGCGCCCGGTCGAAAGCTCAAGCACGGCCAGCCATACCGTCACAAACATGTCGAGCCTGTTGCCCTCCGTGAGCTGATTATTTACATGATAAAGAGCCTTCTCCGGACTGTCACCATCCTTCAGCCGGTTTTTTATCAGCTCCTTGGTAACCATCATAAACAGCGCCGCCGGTATCCCCTTTCCGGAAACATCAGCAATGACAAGCCCCAGGTGATCATCATCGATCATGAAAAAATCATAAAAATCACCGCCCACCTGTCTGGCTGGTTTCATCGTGGCATACAGGGTAAAACGGCTGCTTTCAGGAAATTCCTGTGGCAGTATCCCCCTCTGGATACCGGAAGCGAGACTGATCTCGGTCCCCATCCTTTCCTTTTCCGCTGTAACTCTGGTAAGGTTTTCGATATATTGAAGGGTATCATGCTCCATACGCCCTATGGAGCTTGCCAGCTTATCTATTTCGCGTATCTTGCTTATCGCAACAAGCTCTCCTTCTTTTGGGGCACTGTTTTCTTCCGCAAACCTCGCGGCTTCCCTTGTGATCTTCTTCATGGGTCTGACAAACTGCCCTCTCATAAAGGAGAAAATGGACATGGACGCCAGGAAAACTATTACAACTGTCGCAATAAGAACATATACAAGATATAAACGTCTGCCCGCCGCAAGCTCTGACATCGGGCGCTGTACACAGAGTATCGCCCTTACGCTCCCATCGGATTTCTTTACAGGTACAAGCGAAGTCACATGAGGAGGCTTCCCCCGAAGCTCAGTCAGCCTGACAATGCTGCCGCGCTCCAGACCGTTTTCATATATATCCCTGTAGATCTGACGATATTCATCATTGGTAGTATCTCTTTCATACCCTATGGGCCACGGAGAATACTCACTGTCTGCAGCGACCGAATTAAAAACGGAGGTAAATCTTCCATAATCCGATGTATCGACATCTATGACATATATCATTGTAACGTGCTGTTTCTCTGTGAGAATATCAATATATTCTGCTGTCTGAAGATAGTCGCCGCTTGTTCCGCCGTCTGCCTCCCATTCGTCTATCCTGTCTCCGTTTATCAGAGTGGTTGCGGTTTCTGCTGTTCTGAAAGCAGCATCATTGTATTCCTTTGTAAGTGAATTAGTGAAGCGGACATACCCTATGAGACTTAAGATCCACCCGAATACCATTAAAAGCAGTCCCGTCCCGGCAATAAGCCTGAAGGACATGCCTCTCCAAATATGCTTCAGTTTTTCCATCCGTTTTCGTCCTTTTTTGCAGGATAGTTCCGATTATCTCTGACCCTGCCCAATGAAGAAATTTAGCATAAACGAGGCAATATGTAAATCAGAACGATAAGTCCTGCATCCCGCAGAATGCATATTCAGAAGCCTAAGAAAACTCCGGTCCGTTATCGGGCCGGAGTTTTCTTATACGCAGCTGAAGTGCTTTGATCACTCATAATATACACAGCGGTAGGTAAAGCT
>CADCRB010000342.1 GCA_902803745.1 uncultured Lachnospiraceae bacterium | reverse complement strand
CGATAAGCTTTTTTGTATTGCCCGTGGACATGGGTATGACGGTAGCTCCAAGATTCTCCGCGCCGTAATGCGCTCCCAGGCCTCCGGTAAAGAGTCCGTATCCATAGCCCACCTGTATGACATCATCCCTGGTGACTCCGGCCATGGCCATAGCTCTCGACACGCACTCAGACCATATCTCTATATCACGCCTCGTATAGCAGAGCACCTTGGGCTTGCCCGTAGTACCGGAGGATGCCTGCACTCTCACTATCTCGGATCTCGGCACTGCCAGCAGTCCATAGGGGTAATTATTCTTCAGGTCCTCATAAGTGGTGAAGGGAAGCTTTGCTACATCCTCCACGGTCCTTATATCCCCGGGCTCCACTCCGGCTTCCTGCATCTTCTTCCTGTAAAACTCCACATTATGATAGATGCGGTCTACCTGCTTGTGGAGTCTTTTGCCCTGAAGCTCCTCTAGATCACCACGCTGCATGCATTCTTTTGTTTCATTCCAGATCATTTTGTACCTCTTACACTTTATTGCTTTAACATAGGATCCTACGCGCCCAAACACAATATATACCGTCATCACAGGACGCATATTACTCAGTATAGCATTTCCTGAATTATTATGCTATAATCTCCACTATGTTCAGAGAAGATACAAAATTCAGACACGAGTTCAAGTATGTCGAGCCGGAATTAAGACTTAAAGCTTCCGAGCTCAGGCTTTCTTCATTTATGAAAAAAGATTCTCATGCAGGCGATAAAGGCTTTTACAGTATTCGGAGCCTTTATTTTGATGATCATTTTGATTCATTTCTGGATGAAAATATCAGCGGTGTGGACGAGCGCGAAAAGTGGCGCATAAGGATCTATGACCGGAGCTCTTCTTTCATAAGTCTGGAGCGCAAGATGCGAAAGGCAGATATGATCACAAAGGACTCCTGTGCTATAAGCGCCGATCTCTTCAATGATCTGATGAAGGGCAAGGCTTCCATATCGGATGCTAATGATCCTCTGCTCAATCTTTTTATCATCAATTCGAAGACAAAGGGACTTCATCCTGTGATCATTGTTGAATATGAAAGAACTCCCTTTGCCGCAAAAGAAGGAAATACCCGTATTACCTTTGACCGCAATATCCGCTCTTCTTTTGAGCTGGACGCTCTGCTGGCTGACAGAGAGCTCGCGAGCCGGCCGGTGCTTCAGACCGGACAGAATCTTTTGGAAGTAAAGTTTGACGCCTTCCTTCCCGATCACATAGGTCATGCCATAGAGACCGGGCATATGCGCAGGGAGACGTTTTCAAAATATTATCTTGCACGTAAGTTTTCATTTTCCGCAGTCCCGCGCTATACCGTTTCCGGTGTATCCGGCAGCCGCGGTTATTATTTTTAAGACTAAGCAGACCTTCGGGGTCGGACAGTAAACTGTAATGATAAGAGGAGGCAATAAATCATGACAACATTTTCGAGCATCTTTAAAAGGTCTTTCCTGGAGGGCTATGCAAATATCGAGCTCTCGACATCACAGATCCTTATCGTGATGTTCTTCTCCCTTCTGGTGGGACTTTACATCTATCTGGTCTACAGATTCCTGACGAAGAAGACCTTTTATTCCAAGAGCTTCAATATCTCTCTGGTGCTGATGTCAGTCATAACAGCGGCGATCATCCTGACGGTACAGTCCAGCGTGGTCATCTCCCTCGGTATGGTCGGTGCGTTGTCCATCGTTCGTTTCAGGACAGCGGTAAAGGATCCAATGGATCTGGTCTTCCTTTTCTGGTCCATATCAGTGGGTATCATCTGCGGAGCAGGACTTGTAGAAGTAGCGATAATCCTTTCACTCGCTGCCACAGCTACAATAATGGTACTTGACAGGATCCCTGTGATACAGTCTCCTATGATACTTGTAGTGAATGGAAAAGAGGACACTGACAGCGCAATAGCGGATGCCGTAAAGGGCAATACAAATGCTTATATCGAGAAGTCAAGAGTTCTTGCAAACGGCACTCTGGAGCTGGTATATGAGCTTCGCACGAAGGATGCCTCAGGTCTTTCAAAGAGCGTCTCTGCAATAGATGGTGTAAGCTCTGTTTCACTCCTATCGCATGACGGAGAAGTAAGCTTCTGATATCTACCCTGCGGCTTATCTGAGTTCCCGAAGAAAAAAGATAAAAGCGGATCGTGGTCTGATGACCGGATCCGCTTTTTATTTTGAAAGTGTTGTCAATGGACGCTGATTGCCGTGCTTGCACGAGCAAACAGGCGGACATTAGACAATCTGATGTGTATGAGCATGCAGGTTTACTGTCTTTCTTATCCTGCAAGACCTGTCTCAAAGGCTTTTAGATTTATGTCAACTGTCTTCGGAGGAACCGTCTTTTCTATCACTTTTTTCCACTGATCCTCGGTAAAGTCCATATGCTTTGCCGCCATTCCCAGCACCACGAGGTTAAAGACCCTCGGATTGCCAAGCTTCTTTGCTTCCGCCATAGCATCAATGGAATAAACCGTCAGCTCTTTGGAAAGATCCTCGATGATATTCTCCGGATACTGCGCTGCCCCTGTCACCACGGGCATAGGATCTATGCGCTCATCATTTACGATAAGCACTCCGTCTTCCTTCAGGAAATGCGCATACCTCTTTGCCTCCAGCCTCTCAAAGGCGATGAGCACATCTGCCTGCCCTTCTTCCACTATGGGCTCTGCGACTTTATCTCCATATCTTACATAGGTCACTACTGAGCCGCCTCTCTGAGCCATACCGTGCACCTCGGAGATCTTCACATCATATCCGTTATCCGCCATAAGACCTCCCAGGATACGGCTCGTGAGCAGCGTTCCCTGCCCTCCGACTCCCACGATCATGATATTTTTTGTCGTCATATCTGTCTTCCTCTGCTTATTAAATCATATTCGTCCGGCTTCTTTTATTCAAAAGAAAAGCCCGGATGCGGTTTTCATTTTACCACATTCCGGACAAAATGACACATCCGCGCCAAGGCTCCTCTCTGCAACTCCATCAGGATCCCAAGTTCTGATGAGAACTTTTCAAAATCCTTTATTTCTCCGGGTGTGATAAGCTTCAGCCTGTAGTCATTGATATATGGAAGCAGACGCGGATCCACCTTCCCAAACATAAGAATGCATGATCAACGGATAGACATCAATACCGACCGAATGCGCAAAATCGCTGTCAAAGAAAATTTTCCTCACGTATAATCAGACAAAGGCAAGGAAATACAGCTCGAAACAAGGAGGAAAACAAAATGGCTGAGAATATGAAACTTAACGATGAGGCAATGGCAAATGCAACCGGCGGAGAAGGAGAAGGTTTACCTCTCAACAGGTTCAACGAGGGAGACAAGGTAATAGTGCAGGGTTATGAGGACCATGACAGCACGGTAATAGAGCTTAAGGGATACGGCTCG
>CADCRB010000341.1 GCA_902803745.1 uncultured Lachnospiraceae bacterium | reverse complement strand
TAGTGAAGCCTTTTGTTTCCGAAATACTTAAGAAAAAGGTCGGACTTCACATAGGTATAGCTGAGGACAAGGCAAAGATATCCGAGCAGAATCAGATCCTTCAGGATTATAACCTTCAGCTTCAGGAATATAATAATGAGCTTCAGGGCAAGGCATCGGAGGCCCTGCGCAAGGTCGGTAACCTGGAGTATTTCATTGTTGAGATGATAGCTGACCTCATAACAAAAAAGGACGGGTTTACCGGTACGCACTGTAAGAAGGTCTCGAGGTATATGGAGATACTTCTTAAGAAGATGATGCGTGACGGGAATGCAATTTATCCGATAAAGGATATGAACCTGATACTTATGTCCAGTCAGCTGATCGATATGGGAAAGATCGGCCTTCCCGACAGCATTATTCAGAAAGAGGGCAAATATACGCCGGACGAGTTTGATGCAATGAAGCAGCATACGCTGTATGCGGCGGATTCAATACAGAAGTTCTCACATCTTCTGCCAAATTCTCCTTTTATCACTTATATGTATCAGATGACGAGATCACATCACGAGCAGTGGTGCGGAAGGGGATATCCTGACGGACTGAGGGGGACAGAGATACCGCAGATCGCACGTATAGTTTCCGTTTGCGATGTCTATGATGCTTTGGTGTCAAAACGATCCTACAAGCAGGCGGTGACTCATGATCAGGCGTGTGCCATTATAAATCAGGCTGCGGGCATACAGTTTGATCCCAACGTAGTGGCTGCCTTTAATACAGTGCAGAATGAGTTCAAAGAGCTTTATGTGAGTACCGGGGGTGCTGGCTGAATAATGATACAAAAAGGGCTGTCGCAAACACTTGCGGCAGCTCCTGATGTTTTGATCTCCTTATCAATCGGCTTATCTTTATCTTTCCAAGAAAAGTGTCATTGCTAAGAATTAGAGCTTTGTTACATTTGTAGCCTGAGGACCCTTTGCACCCTCGACTACGTCGAATTCAACAGCCTGGCCTTCGTCTAAGGACTTGAAACCTTCCATATTGAGTCCTGAATAATGAACAAAGACGTCCTTGCCGGTCTCATCACTGATGAATCCGTAGCCCTTCTGGTTGTTGAACCATTTGACTGTACCTTTCATTTGTACTGACCTCCCAAAGTTATATACGATCAAAAAAATAACAGATATTAATTTATTGACCGAATGATATATTATCACATCATTGAGTAATTGTAAAGGATAGCACGCAGAAAATGACTCAGAAATGAACAGTTACTGTACAGTCGGGGTTCAGAAAGTGTGAAGGATTATAGCTGTCTGACTTGCTGTCTGTCTGATGTTATTTGCTGATGTAATTTACTTTCCTCTTATGTTATACTGTATTCCTATGGATAATAAAGATGATGACAGATTTGACCGGCTCGGGGGAAAGGACCCCGCCGGAGGAAAAGCCCGGAAGGGCAGAAGATATACCATACTTTTTATAAGCGAGGGAGGAGAAAGGGTCAGATCAATAAAGACCACGATCGGAAAGCTGATCCTGATCGCGATTTTATGCATACTGTTGATCGTCGGTCTCTTCATGTCAGTTCTGCGCGGGATTTCCGAAAGACGCGGGAGTGCAGACATGATCCTTAATGAAGAGATGGAATCATTATCTGAGGAAAACAGGGAACTCAGGGAAAAGATAGAGATTCTGGAAAGGACTGTGGAGGAGGCAAAATGAGGATAGATCATACTGATAACGCCTGGCTGAATTATTCAAAAAATGACAGGAAGGAGCTGAAGGAGCTTTCTGATTCATATATTGAATTTCTGTCGAAATGCAAGACCGAGAGGGAATGTGTAAAAGAGATCGTGGCCATGGCCAAGAAGTCAGGATATCACGACCTGAGAGATATAGTAGAGAATAATAAGCGTCTGAAGCATGGAGATAAGGTTTATTCCGTTATAATGGAAAAGGCTGTCGTGCTTTTTAATCTTGGGAACGAGCCCTTTGAAAACGGCATGAATATCCTTGGCGCACATATTGACAGCCCAAGACTTGACCTTAAGCAGAATCCGCTTTATGAGGATGGCGGAATGGCTTATTTCAATACGCATTATTACGGAGGAATAAAGAAATACCAGTATGTGACAATACCGCTGGCCTTGCATGGCGTGGTAGTAAAGACAGACGGAAGCCGTGTGGAGATATCCATAGGTGAGGCGGATGACGATCCCGTATTCACCATCACCGATCTGCTCATCCATCTTTCCTCCGAGCAGATGGAAAAGAAGGCTTCCAAGGCTGTAGAGGGAGAAAATCTTGATATCCTCATAGGATCAATTCCTATAAAGGGTAAGGAAAAGGATCCGGTAAAGCAGAACATCCTTAAGCTTCTGAAGGAAAGATATCTGATAGACGACGGGGACTTCCTTTCGGCGGAGATTGAGGCAGTACCTGCCGGAAAAGCGAGGAGTCTCGGATTGGATGAGTCTATGGTCCTCTCCTACGGACAGGATGACAGGGTTTGCGCTTATACCTCTCTTGTGGCGTTCCTCTCGACTCCGGAGGTGGATCGTACAGGTGTATGTCTCCTCGTGGATAAGGAGGAGATAGGTTCTGTCGGCGCGACGGGTATGAGATCCAGACTGTTTGAAAATGCGTTGGCTGAGGTAATGAATGCAGCGGGAGCTTATTCGGATCTGGCTATGAGGCGTGCGCTTCAGAATTCCAAGATGCTTTCATCTGATGTATCTGCATCATTTGACCCGCTGTATGCAAACGCCTTTGACAAATATAATTCAGCATATTTCGGACATGGGGTTGTATTTAATAAATATACGGGCGCCCGCGGAAAGAGCGGATCAAATGACGCAAATGCAGAGTTTATGGCAGAGATCCGCAGTATACTTGATGCGGGAAATGTAAGGTACCAGACCTGCGAG
>CADCRB010000340.1 GCA_902803745.1 uncultured Lachnospiraceae bacterium | reverse complement strand
ATTATAAAAAGACAAAAAAGCTGGTGTACTTTAGCGAAGGTATACCGGCCTTTTGTCTGTATAATAAAGAGATAAAATGAAAGCAAGGAGGATAGTCTGATGAGAGTGCTGATGATCAACGGAAGTCCGAGATCGGGTGGTAACACAAGCATTGCTTTAAGCGAGATGATAAAGGTTTTTGATGCGGAAGGTGTGAAAGCAGAAGTTGTCCAGATCGGCAGCAAAGACATCAGGGGATGTATTGCCTGCGGCTCCTGCCGGGAAAAGGGGAGGTGCGTTTTTGATGATGTGGTGAATGAACTTGCTCCCAAATTCGAAGCGGCAGACGGACTTGTCGTTGCTTCACCTGTGTATTATGCATCGGCCAATGCTACGCTTATAGCCTGTCTTGACAGATTGTTTTACAGCACAGGTTTTGATAAGACCATGAAAGTAGGGGCAAGCGTGGTAGTTGCCCGCAGAGGAGGCTTATCAGCTACATTTGATGAGTTGAATAAGTACTTTACGATCTGCGGAATGCCGGTTGCTTCAAGTCAGTATTGGAACAGTGTTCACGGAAGGGAAAAAGGGCAGGCTTCCGAGGACCTGGAGGGTCTTCAGACAATGAGGGTGCTTGCCCGGAACATGACCTTCCTTATGAAAAGCATAGCGCTTGGAAAAGAAAAATACGGGTTTCCGGAAAAGGAAGCATGGCAGCCGACACACTTTATAAGATAGAAGTTTAGTTTTCTTCTTCCAAAACATAACATTAACCTCCACTTAATTTCTCTACGGCTACGCGATTATTTGCAGCGGAAATAATGCTTGCTGAGAAATTTGTAGTTGTTTTCTGATAGCGCTTCAATATATTTTTTATAGTGCCACTGCCATGCTCATGATGCCTATGATAAGCAGGATCGGCAGCGCTATCCATATGAGTCCCAATAAAGCCATAATTATGACTATCGGCCAGAAGATCAGTCCGATAACGCATTTCGTCAGACCCCAGGTTGCCTTTACCAATACTTTCATAAGCTTGAAAAATACCCATATCGAAACGATACAATAAATTGCAGTCAACATCTTATCTTTCTCCCTTCCTGTCTTTATTCTTTCTGAAATCAGATGCATTGCTTATTCCCATCTTACGACTATATGTCTTATTCCCGTCTATCCTGACAGCCAGCCTTGCCGTCAGGATCCTTGTTTTCACGTCCATCGGTCTGTCCTCTCTTTCATATATGATGATATAAGCATATAATAGAAACCGGACGTAAAAAATGGTGAGAACAGCAAAATAAGAGCTCTTATTTTGCTCCGGAGGCGAAATGGGGAAGAAATCTACTAAGGAAAACAAGAACATTTATCAGACAAGCCGTGAAGAAGCCGGACTCACACGGGAAAAGGCTTCCGAACTCATGGAATATGTATCTGCTGACAGGATAGAAAAGATTGAGAGTGAGAAGTCCGCTCCACATCCGGAAGAGATACTGGCTATGGCTGATGCCTACAAGAAGCCTGTTCTCTGTAATTTCTACTGCTCTAAGGGATGTCCTATAGGAAAAGAGTATGTTCCTGAGATCCAGGTTAAGGATCTCGCACAGATCACGCTTGAAATGCTGGCCTCCCTCAACTCCATCGATAAAGAAAAAAACCGCCTGATCGAGATCACATCAGACGGTGTTATTACTGAAGATGAATATGAAGACTTCGCCTTGATCCAGGACAAGCTCGAAAAGATCTCTGTCACTGCAGATGCTCTTCAGCTATGGGTGAGAGAGAAGATCGCTGAGGGAAATATCGACCAGAAGAAGCTCGACAGCTTTAAGAAATAATTCCTATATCCCATTTTCCTGTCCTTACACCTTTCTGCCCGAAACCACGATATTGCAGTTACACTTATCTATGGTGTATGCGTTGCTTTAGTCTGTTTTTCAGCAGCTCATAACGCTCTTTCTTGTCATCTTTTGAAAAGTGTGCATCCCTGCTTTGGAGTACTCCCGTTGAGTAATCCAATACCGTATCCCCGAACTGTTCACTGGTAAGGTCGAAGATATGACCATCTACATTATTGAAGCAATGAAAATTTCCGTCCTCGAGTGGAACCCCATATACATCTCCGCCAAATACATCCTGTGCAAGAAACGCTGTTATAGAGCACTGTCCAAGGGTCATATTATCCTTCGTCCAGCGCATCCTCATCCTGGCTGCACAGGTTTCTCTGCACCAGACTTCTGATAACGCATCATAAAGGTCCCTTGGTGTTCGAATCCCTTTATATTCTGTTGTTACTGCAGGCAAATCTGCTGTCTGCCAGCCAAAGAAACTATAGTCCATCGTCTCTCCAGTATCCCTCTCACCCATTCAGCAAGGCTCTGAGCTCGCCCTCTTCCAGCTTTGGCAATGCTTTTCTGATATGCCTTATGATCCTGTCAAGTGATTCTTCCGGTCTTCTATTATACGCCGATCTGCACAGCTTCTCTCCCCAGTATTCTTCAGCGATATCATATCGGCAGTTCCCCCATCCATATTCGTCTCCGTTTTTACGCCTGCTATATTCGTAGTTCACCGGAACAACATACGTCTCCATCTGAAGTCTGGTGATCACTGTCTCAAACCCTTTATTTCCATCCTTCTTATAATT
>CADCRB010000339.1 GCA_902803745.1 uncultured Lachnospiraceae bacterium | reverse complement strand
TCACAGGAACCCTTTGTCTACAAGCTTACCCAGGCGAAGCCGAAACAGCTGCTGTTCATGCTGTATCTTATCGAAAACGGGATGACTGCGTCACCTGACGCTGAATGCTTTGATACTGCATTAAGGAACTATATACCGGATCCCAAAGCAAAGGCATTTAAGAAGCCGAACTGGACAGCCATCAGTCAGGCTTTGGATTTTGTCGAGAACTGCGAAGAGTTTAATGAATTCCTGGAAAGCGAAAAAGAAGAAACAGAGCAGCGTAAAAATCTCCAAACCTACTCCCGTCGGGAGGCAGAAGGGGAAGATATGTCTCTCGAAAAGGACGCTGCTTTGATCCTGATGGCTGACGCTATGCTCCGAAAGCTTGTTGCCATGTACAATGCCGCGGGACTTGCTCCGGACATGCCTTCGGAGCTTATCGCCGATCCGGTACTGAAGCAGCATGTTGCGAATACAGTAAGGGAGTTTGAGAGCGTATTAAACAAGCTGCAGGAACTCGGTACGAACATACAGATCAGGCAGAACGCCGGGGCTGATCCTCTTCAGACGGAAAAATCTTCTGAATATGAGAATAAAAAGCTCGGAACTTCAAAAATAAAAATCGCAGACGAAGGGAATAAATATGCAAAAACAGCGGCAGATGTTCCCAAAAACATTTTTAGTATCATGGGAAGTGATGCGAAAGATATCACGAAAAACCTGCAATATGCGGTATCAACCGGCGGATTGTCCATTTTATTCGGCGCGGCCGGAGCAATCTTCAAGATCATCGAGTTGATCAAACTTGATACCAATGGTCTTCAGGGAGTCGAGGTTGTTTCAAAAAAATTGAATCTGTCAGGGGGTGCATTGAAAGGCGGCGCTGATCTTATCAAAGGGGTCGCGGATATAACCAAGCAGACTGAGAAGTTTGATCCGTCCAAGTATAAGACCTTTACTGATCTCATTTCCACAAAACCGGGGGGACTGCAGTTTGCCGCAGGCACGATATCTGTCGTGGCCGGTGGCTTGCAGACGATCTCGGGAACGATCGATCTGAAACAGGCATCGGATTCCCAAAAACACCTGAACAAAGCCAAGGAGCATCTTAAGACTAAAACGACACTGGATGTGCAGCAACACAGGCAGGCACAGAAGGACCTGAAGGACCTGAAGGACAAGCTGGA
This sequence comes from uncultured Lachnospiraceae bacterium, assembly GCA_902803745.1. Classification (GTDB taxonomy): domain Bacteria; phylum Bacillota; class Clostridia; order Lachnospirales; family Lachnospiraceae; genus NK4A144. Next base: position 4,073 of record CADCRB010000339.1, on the reverse strand, counting down.
AGCGTACACGAATGAAGAGGCGATGCTGACAGGACTGCAGATGAATAAACTTAAGGATGATCAGAGAAAACAGATAGAAAACAGGAAAATAAAGATAAAAGAGCAGAAAAGACAGATAGAAGAGCAGAAAAGACAACTGGAGATCCAGCTAAACCAGGTAAAAAAGAAGGAACTCCAGAGAAAAGAAATGAAATCCCTGATAAAGCACAGGGAGAATGTGACAGAGAACAAAAAGAACAGTGCAATGGTCGACATGGCAGGCGGTATACTTACCATGGCGGGAGGCGCTCTTACCATGACCGGACTGCTTGCTCCGTTAGGCGGTATCTTGAGTATCGCCGGATCTGCCATCAGTATAGGACTGGGGATAATACACGCAAGGTGGGCGCGTAATAAGGCCATCAGAGATGCAGTAGATGATGGGCTGAAGCTTACGACTGCCGTCAAAAAAGTAATAAAGCACTTCGGTATCAGAAACCTTTCGATGGATCAGTTTGATCAGCTGGAAGACCGTGTAAGGCAGGAGGCCCTTGCCGAACTGAATTACTCGGGTTACAAGGTGTGCTATCTCGATATGTGCAAAAAAAGCGCCTCTCTTTTGTATAATAAGGTCATGATAAAGCCCGCCGAACGCGGAATGCAGGGATATACAAATACAGAAGAGTATAAGATGTACTATGAAACACTTAAGTCTATAGGCTTCGAGCAGATAAAGCGCGCAGAACGCCCGTTCCAGACAAATAACCCTACAGCGGAACAGATCTATAACACACTTACGAAGGGGGTGGCGTGATGGATCCGAATATCAATCTGGTCTGGATCGGAGATGACGAAGACACGCGGGAGATGATCCTCCAATACGCCGCACAGTTTGGCAAAACCTTCCCTGACGCTGCGGATGTACTTGAGGCCGTTGATGACGGAGGCAGGCTGCTGGGGTTTACTGCTGTACTGTCAACGGAGGTGATCTCCGACATCCTTGTCTTTCATGTTGTGCCTGAAGAAGGAGGGGATGATACCGGGCATCTAATGCTCCGCGAGCTCGAAAAGGTCATAGGAGATACCGGTATAGCAATACTCAGATATATCATGCCCCGTGATGAGAAAATGATGATCTTCTTTTATGATGAAGGCTATGATATCTTCGATGGCGGCAGGGAATATGCCGTCAGATATGCTTCTCTTTCTTATTCTCCGGTCTACAGGAAGAACATAGAAGAGGAGGAAGCGCATAACGCCAAGTCCATAGGTGAATGCACCCGTAAAGAACAGATGGCTCTGAAAGAATTCTTCATCGATAATTCCATAGCAACAATGGATTATTTCAATCCCGTCCTGTCATCTGTCGTATTTGACGGATCGGATGTTATGGGAATGCTTCTTTGCGAAACAAAACCCAAAGGCATCATAATCTACTATATGTATGCAAAAGAGGATCATCCGGAATACCTTATCGATTGCCTTAGAGTGTTGGACAGGATACTTTCAGAGTATAAGGAGCAGGATCCGGAGCTTATGCTTTCCTTTGCTACCGGAAATGATATGGAGGTCAGCCTCCTGCAGCATCTTACTGGGAATATAATACCTATAGAGGAGTTTGTAAGGGAGGGCATCGCGATAAAGCCCCTGAAGGCAATGTAAAGGGAAATAGAGGAAACAGAGGAACTAAGAACAGTGCTTGAGATATTGGAAATAACCGAAGATATTCAAAACAGCTGCGAAGAGCTTATGCATCCGGATACATCGGAAAACCTTGCCCGCAGAAACAGCAGAAGCCTTGCGGCCATGAATGAGGAAGGGAGCGCGGAGGGTATTCTCGTATGGATGCTGAAAGACAAAGCAGACAAAGAAGGCTCTGAAGCTGAGCTTATAGATTTCAAAGGACTTGATAAGGGAGTAATGGAAAAACTCCTTAACGAATATGGCGACAGGACGGGGGAAGACGGAGTAGACCGCAGCTTTTTCGAGCGTGCCGGAATGGCATCCGAGGACAGGGATGTTTTTCTTGCAGCGGAATTTGATCTTGAGGAAAAAGAAGGACGGGATATCATACTGGATGTTTCAGAGCTTGGCTCCCTGAAGATCAAAAAAAAGAAGGTTCCCGATTCGATAAAAAACATAGGAGAACTGCAGGAGCTTCAGTTCATGCAGGGGATCACAAACTGCGTGCTTCATGAGAAGACCGGACTTATGGATGATCTGGCTGTCATGCCGAGAGACTGGTATGATCCGACAGTTTCCAGCTTCGTCAGGACAGACGGCAGGATAAACGGATTCTTCCTGATACACAGGACCCCTTCAGGCATACTCATGCCTGTGCTTCTTACAGCCATAGGACCGGATTCCCGTATGGATCTGCTCAATATGCTCTGCTACTCCATAAATGCCGCCATAAATACCTGTCCCGAAGGTACAAAGATTTTGATACGCAGGCATGAGGAAGAGGTATATGCACTGGCGTCATACCTGCTGCCGGGCAGAAAAGGAGAAACTGTCTGGGCAGGGAACAGGACGGAGGAGGTGAGCCTTTTCTGATGGAAACCGGAGCGATAGGATACTACATTTTTACGGCCGTGGATCTGGCAGCGCTTTTGATAAACCTTCGCATCATCATAGATCTGAAGAATATCGGAGGCGGTGTTTTTGCCGGCGTTAATCCCGAAAGCAGGGCAAAACGGACCATGTTCCTTTTAATGTGCTCTCTTGCCATGATCGAGAATATCACAAGCGTCATAAACGATATCATAATCATCACAATGGATATCATGTATCGGTTCACTGACAGTGTCTTTCTTCAGGTCCTCCAGATGGTGGATGTCTTCCTTTCAGGAGCTGTAAGCACGCTGCTGGTCCTGTTATGGATGCTTTTCGTTGATCATTGTGTCTATAAGAGCCTTGAACATTTTAAGAAGCGCTATCCGCCTTATTTTGTGATGGCAGGCATAGGGATCTTGATCTCGGCGGTCAGTTCGTGTTTCACCATCAGTATTTCGTTACGCCAGGAAACCACCATGTGGGCGGTGGTCATGGTGCTCGATACTTTTATAGTTCTGCCGGTATTACAGCTGATATTTGCTGTTACTGCATACCGGATAGTTGCGGGATACCAAAAAGAGAGAAGGCCTCCCCTATTCCTGCGGCTCAGTGTGTTTATCATCCCGGTCGTGGCGGGCTGCGTAATAGGAGGCATCGTGCATTCTAGCTTTGCTTCCCTGGGCTTTGCCATAGGACTCCTCCTCACCTGGAAGATACAGGGAAACCGCAGCAGATATATGGATCGGGATTCGGGTTTTTATACTCAGGACTTTCTCCGGGTGATGTATGACCATCTGGAAAAAAGGGGATATCTGAACGGCAAGGGTGTCATCTTTTCCGCTCCGGGAAATACGGACGCTCTTGTAAAAGCCGTGTCGCAGCTGGATTACGACAACATTGAGCTTTTCCTCCTTGAAGACGGAAAAGTGCTCCTTACCACAGGGGAACAGAAACAGGAGGCCATGGAGCTTATCATACGCTTTGTGGAGGCCTGTGCTTCGGAAACAGATCCGCCCTTTACGGTAAGTACTGAGATCATAGAGCGGGGCGAGGGTGAAAGCGCAGGAGCGTTCACGGAAAGGATTATAAAATATGAGTGTGGGATTTAATCTTTCTTTTGCGGCTTTGGATAAGTCACAGCAGGGTGAATATGAGGGATTTCTTTCCGCTGACGCTGAAGAATACCTTATGAATGAAGGCGTGTGTGCTTTCGGCGCTTTCAATGATGATACGGATGAACTTATAGGGGCTGCGGTATTTACGGAAGAGAAAAACGCGAAATTACTGAGTATTGCCGTTGCGGATGATTACAGGAGGCAGGGCGTGGGAGCGGCCATGCTGAGCCGTATTAAGCAGCTGCTTTCAAAAGCAGGCGCGCGTGAGATGGAGTGCCTCTTATCGGGAAGTACGGAAGCTGATGTGCTGAAAAGCGATACAGGGGCTTTTCTTCAAAGCTGCGGTTTTACATTCTCCGGCTCTTATTCGGATTTTGCTCTCTCATTAAGCAGCGCGAAGCAGAATCCGGACCTTGCGTCTCT
>CADCRB010000338.1 GCA_902803745.1 uncultured Lachnospiraceae bacterium | reverse complement strand
TCTATATTCATCCTGAAGCAGAATACCATCCATCGACTACGCTTCAGAAAATCATAGATGCGGGGCTCACTCCCGGGATCGCGATTAATCCCGGAACCAGCGTAGAGAATGTGCGTATGCTGCTTCGCATCGTGAAAAAGGTATTAGTAATGTCAGTAAATCCAGGTAATGCCGGACAGATGTTCCTGCCTTATATCAGTGAGAAATATACTGAGCTTCTGGCACTTAAGGAACAGATGGATTTTAAGATATACTGGGATGGGGCATGCGGTTCTGATAAGATCAGAAAATATGCGCCAATGGGAGTTGATGGTTTCGTGTTGGGAACCACCCTTCTTTTCGGCAAGCGGGGCTCCTATAAGCAAACGATAAAAAACATAAGGGCGCTTACGGATTAGAAAGATATGAATATAGCACTTATTCTCTCCGGCGGGAGCGGAAAAAGACTTGGCGCCGATATCCCGAAACAATATATCATAGCGGGCGGACGGATGCTGATCACTGAGTGCCTTGGAAGGGTGGTATCGCATCCCGGGATAGACAGGGTGCAGATTGTCGCGCATGAAGAATGGCACGAGACAATACTCGATGATTTCATGGAGAGCTATGCTGATGGGATCATAGAGGATAAGATTGCCGGCTTTTCAAAGCCCGGTGATACACGCCAGCTTTCCATACTTAACGGGATGAAGGATATAGCCGCCTATGCGGATCCTGAGGACGTACTGCTGATACATGACGCAGCACGTCCTCTTATTTCATCAGATCAGATATCTGCGTGCCTTAAAGCCTGCGAAGAGCATGACGGCGCCATGCCCGTGCTTCCTATGAAAGATACAGTATATGCAAGCGTTGACGGGAAAACCATATCTGAGCTTTTGGACAGAAAGAGGATATATGCGGGACAGGCACCGGAAGCCTTCAGGTTTGGAAAATATCTGAGCGCGAACGAGACACTGCTTCCCGATAAGATATTGCAGATCAACGGCTCCACGGAGCCTGCAGTGATGGGAGGCATGGACATAGCCATGATACCCGGGGATGAGAATAATTTTAAGATAACCACAGCAAAGGATCTGGAGAGATATGAAAGCATATGTGCTTCATGGAGTAAATGATATAAGACTTGAAGAAGTCGATAAGCCGGGACCAGGAAAAGGAGAAGTCCTTCTTAAGGTGATGGCCTGCGGCGTGTGCGGATCTGACATTCCCAGAATATATCAAAACGGTGCCCATAATATGCCGCTTATACCGGGACATGAGTTTTCGGGTATCATTGAGGAAGTCGGTGAGGGCGTATCAGAGAAGCTTGCAGGGAAAAGAGCAGGAGTTTTCCCTTTGATACCGTGCAGGGAATGCAAACCCTGCAGGGATAAACTATATGAGATGTGCAGAAGCTATGATTATCTGGGATCTCGCTCTGACGGGGCTTATGCCGAATATGTGAAGGTACCTGAGTGGAATATCATAGAGCTGCCGGACAGTGTATCATATGAAGCTGCGGCGATGCTTGAGCCCATAAGTGTCGCTTTACATGCAATACGAAGAGTGGATCTTAATAAGAAAGACAGGATAGCTGTGTGCGGGATGGGTACCATAGGGCAGCTTATCACGATGATACTCATCAGCAGCGGATATAGCGAAGTATACTCCATCGGAAAGGGCAGCGCACAGAAAGAGAGGGCTTGCTCTTCGGGTCTTTTGAACGACAGATACTGTGATACGAGGAAGGAAGATACAAAGAGCTGGATAAGAGAAAAAGCCGGGGATATAGATGTATATTTTGAATGTGTGGGAAAGAATGAAACGCTGAGCCTTGGCGTGGAATGTGCAGCTCCCCGGGGCAGGATAGTGACCGTAGGCAATCCTTATTCTGATATGAAACTTGACAGGGATATATACTGGAAGATCTTAAGAAACCAGCTTACCGTCAGCGGTACCTGGAATTCATCATTCACTCATGATAAAGATGATGACTGGCATAAGGTTATAGATATGATGCAAAGCGGCCTGATCTTGCCGGAAAGACTTATCACTCAAAGATTATCCCTGTCCGATCTTGAAAAGGGACTGCATATAATGCGGGATAAGACTGAGGACTACTGCAAGGTTATGATGACAGCAGAAACCGGTATCGATTAAGGGAATTTATATGTGGTATGTAGTACAGGCAAGGAGCGGAGAAGAGCAGGAGATAAAGCTGTACATCGAAAAGACCGCGGAACCCGGGCTTTGCAGGGTGATACTGCCGCTTTATGAGGACGTCTACAGAAGAGGCGGCATTGGTCATATAGCGGTAAAGAAGCTCTTCCCCGGATATCTTTTCATAGAGACAGAAGATCCTGACGTAGTGTACAGGCATATCCGCAGGATTCCCCATTTTACAAGGATGCTCGCAATGGATGAGACAGAAAGGGAAAAGACTTTTCTTACGGTAGGCTCAGAGGATGAGGAATTTATAAGGAGCCTTACGGAAGACGGACTCATGCATGTGAGCTATATCAGGCGCGCGAAAAGCGGGCTCATAGAGGAGATTACGGGGCCATTAAGGCTTTATTCATCCCACATCAAAAAGCTGGAC
>CADCRB010000337.1 GCA_902803745.1 uncultured Lachnospiraceae bacterium | reverse complement strand
TCCTACGGAATACCCGTGTCTTCTGCACGTGGAAAAGATCACCTACGTGTTAAATGACGGGATACGGCAGGATGTATCGGAGATCATTGTAAACGGCTATAAACTGTCGGAGGATACGTTTATCTATGATACAAATGATGCCCAGATCATCATAGAGGGAGTTGTACAGAACGCAAGATCCATAGAGATACGGTATCATATCTCTATGATAGAGGAGCCTTTTTACGGCGATATGCTGAGAATATTAAAGCAGAGCGTTGCAAAGGAACAGGAAAGAAAGAGGTCATACGGTTATCGTGTTATGAAAAAATCCGGGATTATCAGGGGCGATAATCTCCCCGAAGGATATTTTAAGGCAACGCTCAAAGGATCCGGACGACAGGTGTAGGTTATGAGTGCTTTAAAAGATGATGCCCTTCGCTCATACAGGGAAGAGTGTTTTAAACAGACAATGCCGTACGCATATGAAGTGGCATATGCAGACGATATGCCCGTGGCGCAGATAAATGATAATACGAGCGGAAGGATAATACTTTTTCCCGATGATGATGCCAACATTCTCAATTTTGAAGGGATAAATGAGGACTATGTGATCTTTGTGAGCCGCGACGGGGTCTGTGAGAAGGATCTGATCCCCCGCCTGCTTGCGGGAGCAGGGGGCGCGGATGTAATATATCCTGATGAAGATTTTACGGAGGATGTCACCTGCGATCTGTCAGATATCAATGTCAGGATACGTAACCTGAGAACCCCATGGAGAAAACCGGACTATTCGCCTGATACTATCGTATCGTTCCCATATATAGAAACATGTTTTGCGATAAGGACACAGTTTGCAAGATTTGTCCCGGCGCTGAAAAGATCTCCCGAGATCGGAGATAATGTTCGATGCCGGGATTTTCTGTTGCGCGCACTTGAAATGGCCCAGTCTGTTGTCCATGTCCCAAGTATTCTTTATCACAGGGACCTGCGAAAACTTATACCTGCTGACAGGCCGGTCGGGGATGAGGAGATATTTGAGGCGCTGTATGATCTGTATACAAGACCGGGATATATACTGTGTCGTGAAGCTGCGGAAAAACGACGCGGGATCAATATCCTGCCGGATCCCGTCAAGGATCAGCCGCTTGTATCGGTGATAATACCGTCAAAGGATCAGCCGGCGATACTCAAGACGTGCATCAGGAATATCAGGATAAATGCCGGAAATACACCATATGAGATCATAGTCGTAGATAACGGCTCAACGGAAGAAAACAGACAGATACTTGAAAAGTATGTTTCCCAGCTTCCGGGAGGCAGGGGAACGTACATATATGAACCGATGGACTTCAATTATTCCGTTATGTGCAATACGGGGGCCCGTGCTGCCAAAGGAAGTTATCTGTTGTTCATGAACGATGATGTGGATGCGATAACGGACGGTTTTCTCGAAAAGCTTCTGATATATGCCGCAAGACCCTATGCCGGAGCCGTAGGGGCCAAACTCCTGTATCCGGATGACGTGAGTATACAGCATATCGGCGTTATGGAGACGAACAGGGGGCCGGTGCATAAGCTGGCCGGTAAAACCGATGAAAGGGTACAGTATTATTGCCGTAACAGGTTTGCGTGGAATGTGCTCGCAGTGACCGGTGCATGCCTGATGGTAAACAGGGAAAAATACTATCAAACGGGCGGTTTTTGTGATAAAATGTCAGTTGGTTATAACGACATCGATCTGTGTGTCAGGCTGATGGAAGCGGGTTATTACAACATAGTTGACAATGACTGTGTGATGACTCATCATGAATCGCTTGCAAGAGGGCTGGATGCCGAATCGGATGACAGATCATCGCGCCTGAAATCGGAGCGTGAGATATTGTATCAGCTGCACCCGTGGCTGGCGGCCCACAAGGATCCGTTTTACGGATATAAGCTTGATGTTGATACATCGCTTATACGCTGTGGCACGGTAGCCGATTATCAGGTCACGGACAAGCGTAATCAGACAAAGGTGCTGTACAAGTTTCCGGCCAAAAAGAGCGATAAAGTCATGATGTCAATAGATTCCTGCGGGATAGAGCGGGGTATCGCAGAAAATGCCAGGGACGCTTATACCATAGAAGGATGGGGGTTTGACTCGTCCCGGGATAATGCTTATACGGAGAGATTTGTAGTCCTTATACCGCTTGATGAGGATGATGTGCCGAAGAAGGAATACATCATCGCGACCACCTGTCCCAAATACAGGGAAGATATACATGAGGTATTCCCCGATGCCGTCAATGTACTGTTATCGGGATTTGTGTGCAGGATACCGTTTGACAGGATCGATCCGCACATCCGTTACAGGATAGGAGTGATCGTCCGCAAAACTACCGGATTAAGGAGATGCAGAGCAGCTCTGGGTGATATATATGAACCACGAAGAGGGATCGTCAAGGACGAATGAATATTATAAGGATCTGTTCGAGCGAGAGAGACATAAAAATGAGGAACTGACTCAAAAGCTCGTTGACGCGGAAAGCAAGCTGGCGGATCTGAATTATAAAGTTGATAAGCTCAAGGGTTCCATGATCTGGAAAACGGTATATCCCCTGAGACTGGCATGGAGCCATACCAAGAATCTGTATATTCGCATCAAAAGATACGGAAGTATTTCCAATCTCAAAAAGAAGATCGAAAGCAAGATCATTGAACGCCGTGCATGTAAGAGCTATGGAACGCTCTCGATGCCGAGTGCCGATGAAAAAGAGGCTATGCGCAAAACGGTCTTTCCCCGTAATATTCTGTTTTCAATACTGGTCCCGCTATACAACACCCCGGAAAAATATCTGCGCGAGATGATCGCTTCATGCATTGACCAGACATACGAAAACTGGGAACTTTGCCTGGCTGACGGTTCCGACGCGGAACATTCATATGTGGGAGAGGTTGTAAAAAGCTACGGCGACGATCGGATCAAATACGAAAAACTTGAAAAAAACCTCGGTATATCAGGCAATACCAACAGGTGTTTTGATATGGCAGACGGGGATTACCTGGGTCTTTTTGATCATGATGATATACTTCATCCGACAGTTCTTTATGAATACATGAAGGTGATATGCGAAAAGGATGCAGACTACATCTACTGTGATGAGACGACCTTCTCGGGTCGTTCGATCGATCATATGATCACGTTGCATTTCAAACCGGATTTTGCTCCGGATAATCTGCGGGCCAACAACTACATATGTCATTTTTCGGTCTTCTCGAGGGAACTTGTTGAAAAATGCGGGACATTCCGTTCGGAATTCGACGGCAGTCAGGATCATGATATGATCCTGCGTCTGACCCGTGCTGCGAAGAATATAGTACATGTTCCGAAGATACTGTATTACTGGAGAAGCCATGCAGGTTCTGTCGCATCCGACATAAATGCAAAGAGTTATGCGATAGACGCCGCAAAGGGTGCTGTTGCAGCACATCTTACCGCATGCGGATTTTCGGATTTTAAGATCGAAAGCACCAGAGCATTTGAAACGATATTCAGGATCAGATATGCTCTGACGGCGCGG
>CADCRB010000336.1 GCA_902803745.1 uncultured Lachnospiraceae bacterium | reverse complement strand
TTTGTTTTATTATCCAATATGTCATCCTCCGCCTTCTGCGATGATCTTCCGTCGTCTTTTTGAAGTGTCCGGCATATTGCGCCGACGATCCGCTCAAGCAACGGAGAAGCCGCGATTATCAACATTCCCAGGAATGCAGCATACATATTCATCCTGTCACCGGAGGTAAAGTATGCAGCAGCTGCGCAGACAGGAACCAGGCATGCGAGCGCGATCTTCGACCATTTCTTATTAATAAGAAAGAGCGCAAACCCTCCCAGCATTATTACTCCGGTCAAAGCTTCAGCGCCTCCCTGTCCTGACTCTTGTACCATTCATACTCAAGCCTTATGCCCTCGCGAAGCGAAACCTTTTCCTTCCAGCCTATATCATGGAGCTTTGATACATCGAGGAGCTTCCTGGGAGTTCCGTCGGGCATGCTGTCATCCCATATTATATCTCCCTCAAATCCCACGATCTCACGGACCATCTCCGCAAGCTCCTTTATAGTGATCTCCTTGCCGGTTCCAATATTCACATGCTCCTCACCGGAGTAATTCTGCAAAAGATACACACAGGCATCCGCCATATCGTCCACATAGAGAAATTCTCTCAACGGCGATCCAGTCCCCCAAAGGGTCACACTCTCAGCCCCGCTCTCCTTTGCATCATCAAATTTCCTGATCAGGGCCGGAAGGACATGCGAATGCTCAAGATTGAAGTTGTCATTCGGACCGTAAAGATTCGTCGGCATACAGGAAATAAAGTCATCTCCATACTGCTGCTTGAAGAATCTGCACATCATAAGTCCGGAGATCTTAGCGATAGCGTATCCCTCGTTCGTCTTCTCCAGCGGACCGGTCAGAAGCTCGGATTCCTTTATGGGCTGATGCGCCATCCTCGGATAGATGCAGGAGCTTCCAAGGAACAGAAGTTTCTTCACCTTATACTCATGGGCGGCCCCGATAACATTGCACTGGATAGCAGAATTAATATAAATAAAATCTGCAGGCGCGGTCTGATTAGCATTGATCCCGCCTACGTGAGCCGCTGCCAGCACTACGTATTCAGGTCTTTCTTTCTCAAAGAAATCAAAAACTGCTTTCTGATCCGTAAGATCCAGCTCCTTATGAGTCCTTTTAACTATATTTGTATAGCCGTCGCGCTCTAAAGCCCGTACTATCGCAGAGCCAACGAGCCCTCTGTGTCCGGCCACATATATCTTCGCATTCTTTTCGATCATCTTAACACTTTTTCCTTATCACCCGGTTTTATTTTGACATCACAGGAGCTAAACCAGTATTCCCACTAATATCCCCAGCAGGCAGCCGAACATCACCTGCAGCGGCGTATGCCCTACCAGCTCCTTCAATGCCTTCTCAGGATTATCAAACTCCGCATAGTTCACACTGAAGATCTCTGTCATCTGGTTCAAAAGCTCAGCCTGTTTACCTGTCTCACGTCTGACTCCCATCGCATCATACATAACCACAAAGGCTACCACGAAGCAGATCGCAAAGGCCGGGGATTCAGGACCCTCGTGCATAAAAGCCGAAACAGCAAGTGCAGAAACAAAAGCTGAATGCGAACTCGGCATTCCGCCCGAACCCACAAGTCTTTCCGGATTGAATGACTTTGTGATGAAACAGTTTATCACGGTCTTTATTATCTGCGCCGAAGCCCATCCTATAACAGCCGCTATTAACATTTTATTTGAAAGAAGAGCCTCAATATAAGCCATTTTTGCCCTTATTCTCTCCCTTCTCTTTTATCCATTCCGTCATTCCCCTTCTTTATCTCGTCTATGATGAAGGGGGGTCTGTTGCGGGATGCATCCAGAGTCCGCCACACGTATTCTCCTATTATCCCGAGCATAAACATGATGACTCCCGCGGTAAAAAGCACTATACAGGTAAGCATGGGCCAGCCTCTTACAGGCACTCCCACAGTAAAGTATTCGATAAATACATCGACTATCATTATCAGCGCAAGTATGTCAAAGATCACGCCGAGCCACGTCATGATCCTTATCGGAAAATAAGAGAAGCTTAATACAGAATCGGCCGCAAGCTTGAACTTCTTTGCAAGCGTCCATCTTCCCTTTCCCTTTTCCCTGCCCTGTCTGTCAAAATAGACCATATCCGTCTTAAATCCGGCCCAGAGCACCTGCAGCGTAAGCGAGGAGTTCTTCTCGTCAAACTTCTTTATCACCTCGATCACCTTCCGGTCCAGAAGATAGCAGTCAGTGCCCTCCTCCGGCATATTCTTTGTGACGAGCCTGTTTATTATCTTATAGTAGGCTCCCGCAGCAGCCTTCTCTCCGGCTGAATCAACCCGGCTTTTTCTTACCGCGAGCACTACATCATTTCCGTTCTTCCAGCTCTCATACATCTCCGGGATAAGGGACGAATCCTCCTGAAGATCAGCCTGCTTTGTAACTGCGCAGTCCCC
>CADCRB010000335.1 GCA_902803745.1 uncultured Lachnospiraceae bacterium | reverse complement strand
CGCCATCATAAGTGTGAAACCGGCAGCGAACATTATTACACCGATGTTAGAGTGCTCTCCTTCAGACATCTCAGGGATCAGCTCCTCTACAACCACGTACATCATAGCACCTGCTGCAAAGCTTAGCAGATAAGGCATGGCAGGAATAATGAATCCTGCGGCAAAAACAGTCAGGGCTGCCCCCAAAGGCTCTACAGCACCGGAGAGGACTCCGTCTCCAAAGGCTCGCCATTTACTCTTGCCCTCAGCGTGAAGGGGCATGGAGATGATGGCTCCCTCGGGAAAGTTCTGAATGGCTATACCAATAGCCAGAGCAAGGGCGCCGCCTGCGGTGATGGCAGCATTACCCGAAATAAATCCCGCATATACCACACCTACAGCCATTCCCTCGGGTATATTGTGAAGGGTAACTGCAAGTACCATCATAGTGGTCTTTTTTAGATTTGCTCTGGGGCCTTCCGCTTTTTGGGCATTCATATGCAGATGAGGGATCACAGAATCCAGTAATAGAAGGAAAAGAATACCAAGCCAGAAACCTGCACAGGCAGGAAGGAAACTCAAACGGCCCAGGCTTTCAGTCTGTTCCATAGCGGGGATGATAAGGCTCCAGATTGAAGCCGCCACCATGACGCCGCTTGCAAATCCTGTAAGGGCTCTTTGAACTCCGGCACTTAATTCTCTGCCCATGAAGAAAACACAGGCTGATCCAAGGGCAGTTCCTGCGAAAGGAATCATAATACCGGCTAAAACTTGAGTATTCATAAATATGCTCCTATCTGTATCGCGGGTATCGTTGTCAGGCACGCAGATTAGTAATAGTATTGTAGTTAGAAAAGCATATACCGTCAACAAGGTACGGATCTGACAATCTGATAATACTTCTTGAAAGTGACGGAAAAATCATCAATAATAAGTCAGATGCGATCATGTTTTTAATGAAATTATTATCTCAGCAATGAATAGAAGTAAACGGTTATTATTTGAAAAACTTCATAACATCCGGGATCTCGGCGGTATGACTGCTGCTGACGGACGGATAATAGTAAGCGGGAGACTTGTCCGCTGCGGCGATCTCTCAGAGCTGTCTGAGCAGGACGGGGAAGCTTTTGTCTCACTGGCAGACACAGTAGTAGATTTCCGCACGGATGGAGAGCGGACCGAAAAGCCGGATATCAGTATGCCGGGTATACGGTATCACCACATGCCTGTCATTGATTCGCTGACTGCAGGGATAACACGAGAGAAGACTGCCGATCAGGATATCTTTGCCAGACTTGGTTCGGAGCCTGCTAAGGCCAGGCAGTATATGTGCGATATGTACCACGCCTTTGCAGAGAGTGATTTTGCTGCCTCCCAGTATTCGCGGTTTATCCGGCTTCTGATGCAACCGGGTGAAAAGGCGGTCGTCTGGCACTGCACCGCCGGGAAAGACCGCGCAGGTATAGGAGCTGCCATAATTGAAGAAATCCTGGGGGTGACGAGGTCTGATATCATCGATGATTACCTGGCAACAAATGAATACCTGAGGGAGGATATCACTTTTCTTACTGAGTTTGTAAAGGCGCAGGCCGGAGAAGGAAGCGCGATCACAGAGGAGGCCCTGCGGTATCTTTTTGGAGCAGACCGGGATTATATTGGAGAGTACTATCATACAATTGACAGCAAATACGGCAGCTTTGAGTTGTTTTTAAGAGATGGGCTGAAACTTACTTCGGAAGATATTCAAAGGCTGCATTCATTGTATCTTACACAGGGATAGAGAGTCCAATCCACTGATCGGCCTGCAGAATGGTGTGATCCGCCAGTTGTCGGGGTGCACCGGAACCTGGTATCAAGGTGGAGGGAGAATGGGGCTTTCAGAGTACGGATGGATAGTTTTAGTGGCAGTATTAACAGAATAAACATAAAGACCGATCACAGAGCATTCCGCTTTTGCACATTTGGAGCCATGTGTCTCATAACACTGTTTTCCGTTGCGATATCAGTGAAGAACAACATTTTCAGGGATGCGTTTTATACGGTCAGGATCGTCACTCTTATCAGCCTGTTTTTTTTAACGGTGCTGTCAGGGTATCTGCTCATTGGAAAAAAAGCGGCCGGGATAATGGGCAGCTTTGCATTGTTCATCATTAATGTTTATATTTCAGTCTTTTTTTATTCCATTATAGGCAGTCTTTACGGACTGCCGGACTATACCCATCAGATCATAGTACTCTCGGATCTGGACTACTTTTTTTCTATTACGATCTTTCTTACATTATGGCTTTATCAGAAAGAGTTTCTTGAAGAGTCTGCCATTACCCGAACAGTTACAGTACTGATCTCAACAGGGATCGTCATTTATACTGCTGCCATCATCATAAATAAATTCAGACCGGTTCTGTTTCTTGTTACTGATGCGGGATTATATTCTGATACTGTCGAGGACCATATCAGCTTTATCATTGACCTGTTCTGCCTTGTATTATTG
>CADCRB010000334.1 GCA_902803745.1 uncultured Lachnospiraceae bacterium | reverse complement strand
AGCCGTGTCCTGTGCGGAAAGCCTGGCACCTGAAGTATCCTCAAGCTGTATGATGTAGTTGATGCTCTTCTCAAGCTCTGTACTCTGGGAAACAGATCCATCTTCATTCTCTATTCCTGCTATCACGCCGTTTGCATTAGGCTCGACCTTCCAGACCGTGATGTTCACGTTATTAATATCTGATCCCTGAAACATGACTATAGGCGTGCCACCGCCTTTAACGGTTCCCCCGATCGTAATGGAATTCTTACCGCCGTCAGCGTTCTCAATATTAACAGCTGCTCCATAGTTATTCTTAGCTATAGCGTCACCGCCTACCAGAATATCTGCCTCAGATCCGTCGCCATATGCCACAGAAGATACTGCGTTGCCACTGAATAAAACATCACGCTTATCACCGCTCACAGCATTGCCTGCTATCATGGCAGAAGCCTTGCCGCCGGACTCTGCAAAAAGGCATGCTCCATCGCCATCGCCGTAGACATCACTTGTCACGAATACATTGGCCTCACCGCCATTCGAGGCACCAACCTGCATCCCTCTTTCGCCTGAAGAAATACTGCCGTCGATCAACGCATTGAACTTACTGCCTTCACCGGATGTTTCAATATAAGCAGCGTAATCCTCAGAAATGATACTGCCGGTCTCAATATCCGTCTCAGCGCCGTTTTCTGTAAAGGCGACCAAGCCGGTATCCTGGGAATTAATATTCCCTACGGTAAGGTCAATCTTACTGCCTGCATCATAGCTTTCTGCCCACGCTCCTTCACCATTTGTCCTGACAGCGCCGAGATCAGCCACGGCCTTTCCGCCTTTTGATACAGAAATGAAAGCACCTTCTACGGAACCCTCGCCGCTCCCGTTTATATCACCTGTCTTAAGGGTGATGGTTCCGCCATCGGCATCTGCTTTCACAGCATCCTCTTCTTGCTCCACCTCGGATGTAATAGTGACATTCCCAACTTTGACATCCTTCTCTTCACCCTCGCTGGCTGCTATCGTGACAGGCTCAGTGATATCATCCGCGGCAAATGCCGGGACAACGCCCGTCATGGTCAGCACTGCTGATAACAGCAGGGCCATTGCCTTCTTCCTCATAAACATCTTCCTCCTTTCAAAAACAGGATTTAAAAATATATTGCAGGTCTTAATTGCCGTCTGTGGTGCTTATAGGGAAAAGGATCAGACGGCAATTATCTTTATTGGGATTTTACGGATACAAATGACAGTTCCGTCTCTTTTCCCTGATCCAGAATATCAAGAAGCCTGCAGGCTGGTCCTGTAGGATGCGTGCGACCTAATTCCCATGCTTCGACTGTTTTCTTTGATACACCCATATAATTGGCAAATACGGCCTGTGTCATTCCTGATTTATTCCGTATGGATTTAATCTGTTCATTGGTATACTTTGTCACAGGAATAATCATGAATGACTTTGTATTTGCCTTGCCTGTACCCTTTTCGAAATCTATGGCTTCTTGCAGACCTTCCCGCAGGTCTTCAAATAGTAAACTCATAATTGGCGCCCCCTGTTCCTTGCAGCCTCCTCTTTTAAGGATTTCACAAGCTTCTTCAAGACATTCCTCTCGGCTTTTTTAAGATTGTCCTGTTCATCCTCATGGTTATTCATGACTCAATTTTATACCCTACATTGTAGGGTGTCAAGGTAAATCAAGGCAATGACGCTGTTAAGACAGGGAATACCTGCCGGATACAGCAGGAAAAAACTTTCGGATCACTGTTTGCAAAGCGGAAGCCTCGAAAAGCTAATCTCTACGATTCAGAAGCAGACCTTCTTCCGAATCTGATCGCGCCTTTCGGGCATACAGTCCCGCACTGTGCGCACATGGGGCATGGTTTGCCCCAGTCGGGTTTGCCGTTGATCATTTTGATATGTCCGGTAGGACAGCGCCTGTAGCACTCTCCGCAGCCATCGCAGTCATCCGTGGCATAGAAGTTATCCGCCATGGCTTTGATCTCAATTTTCTTTTTCGGATTAAAAAAGTCTTTTATAACTCCCATCTTTTCACTCCCCGCTGCCATCTGATGTCCTGTTTCCCACGTCTTTGCTGCTCTTTCCTATTCCTCGCATTATCCCCCACAGACCATATACCGCCGCAAGCAGGTAATAAGGTGTGTAAATAAAAAGATACCTCGCCTTTGCTTCAAATAAAAGCTCAAAAACAAAGAGAAATGTAAGTGTAAGCAAAACCGCATATATTGCATTACCGGAAGATACGATATCCCTCGTATGTATGCCGGATCCGGCATCATTCCCCTGAGGCTCCTGCTTTTCCTTCCCCGCAAAAAGCTCCCTGCAGAGCATCACTCCTGCGATAAGATCAAGGATCAGCACAGTGAGCCATATCATCTGCTCAAAGGCCGAATACTTCCCATGGTTCGATCCTTCCGGCTTTATAAAGCTCCATATCAACACTGTAGCTGCAGTCTCCGGTACTTCACCGATGTCCTCAAGCGCTCTTTCCGCAAAGAAGTGTCCATCCACTCCCCAGGCAAAGAGACCGTCGTTATAGTTTACAAGGGTCTTATTCTTCGCATGATCCATCAGTCCCCAAAAACCGTATGCCCTGATCCGCTCCTTTGCAAGTTTAAGGTCCGCCTCTCGTTTCTCCGAGGGAGTATCGAATGAATCCGTATAAAGGGTATCATCATCAGAATACACCCCATCCGTCGCATCGTTGAGACCCATCATGAAATAGTGTGCCATTCCGAAGCTTTTGTCAGTATCTGTCTCTATTCCAAGAGACGGGATGATAAGCGCTTTTATGATGATCACGGATAATGCAAGAGTTACCACTGCGCACGAGATGCACAATAACCGCTGTCCCGCAGCTTCATTTGCATCACACAGAATACAGAGTATCATTATCGCAATATATGACAGTATTATCTGCGGTTTTATGAAATATCCGAATGCTGCCAATGCAGACATTACTGTCCAGCAGAGGATCCTTTTTGTTTTTGCTGATCCCGCAGCCGCACCCATCTGATAAAGCCTGAGTATCAGCAGCGGTATTATTATCCCTGCCTCGTCGGAGTATGTGATGATGAACCAGGGAGAGAGCATGATCCATATGCCATAAACTATGAGTCCGGCATATGAAGCGAAAGGATCATTCGTCATATCCGCAAGTATCCTGTAGAAAACTAACGCCGAGAAAGCAGACAATATGCACTGAAATACCACAAGACACAGGACGGAATCCGTGCCAAAGATCCCTGCTGTCCGCAGCACGCTGAGATATATCCAGACCAGCAGCAGGTTGTTAGGATGATTTGAGAAGTATACTGTTCCCGTATCCTCAGGACGCCCATGAAGCACTCCGTACACGCCATATAGTATCGCTTCGGGGTCCCAGTCGGAAAAAAAGAACCCGCTTATGCATAAGAAAACGGAAAATGCAAAGAATACAGCTATCGTGACTGCAACGATCATCTTTTCATGCGTGATAAAAGTCCTTTCAAAGCCTGTACGCCCCTTCAGAATGATAAAGCAGAGCACAGCTGTCAGTATCAGTCCTGCAGCCGCATATACGGTATTGGGATACAGCTGAGGGCGCTTGATATAATGATCGGTACTCCCTGCGAAGATCAGAAGTGTGAGTATATATATCTGGATCAGCAGAAACGCTGTGACTGTTATCTTCTTCATGATACAGGTGTATAAACCAGATCGCCCGGAGTTATCGTTATGCATGATTTAGTCATGTCCGTGAGCTTCCTGCAAACTTCCCCGTATGAGGCCTGCGATACTGCAAGCCTGTAAGAAACTTTATCCGTGTATTCCGAATTAAGCTTTGTGATGTCATTTGACTCGATATAATGATCGATCGATCCGGTATGGGTATAATCAAAGACCGCTGCAAACTGCTGCATAAGTGCCATTTCAGATATGACGGCATCTTCCAGGGCTGCCTTTGCAGCATCGGTATAGGCACGGACCAGACCTCCGGTACCCAAAAGAGTACCTCCGAAATATCTCGTTACAACAAGGCATACATCCTTTACTGCTGCTCCGGAAAGCACTTCAAGTATAGGTGCGCCCGCAGTCCCGGAGGGCTCTCCGTCATCTGATGAATGAACGATATCCGGAGCACCGTTTTCTCCCCTTATTATATATGCGCTGCAGTGATGCTTCGCATCGTGGTACTTCTTCTTTTCGCTCCGTATCAGAGTCTCAGCTTCATCCGCAGATGAGACCGCCTTAAGGATCCCTATGAATTTTGACCTCTTCACTTCTACAAGCGAACTGCCGTCTTTAGTTACTGTCCTGTAATTCATGGGTTGATTGTATCATGTTTGGGATATTTCGCAATATTGAGGCATAATCTTTAGCCTCTGTTTTGCTGAAGCCCTGCTCTAAGCGTGTAGATCCGCACAGGAAAGCAATACAAAACTCCCTGCCGCAAAGCAGCAGGGAGAGTATTACAAGTT
>CADCRB010000333.1 GCA_902803745.1 uncultured Lachnospiraceae bacterium | reverse complement strand
GCCCCCGAGAACATAGGAGGGACGTACCATTACGGGATATGATATCTCCGCCGCTACCTGTTTTGCCTCATCCACGGTAGTCGCCATACCGGATTCAGGCATAGGAATGCCAAGCTTTTCCATCATGTTCCTGAACTGATCCCGGTCCTCTGCCAGATCTATTACTTCTGGAGAAGTTCCCAATATCTTTACTCCGTTTTTCTTCAATGATGCAGCAAGATTCAGTGGTGTCTGACCCCCAAACTGAGCAATAACTCCGTCTGGCTTTTCAACTGCATATATTGAAAGCACATCTTCCAGTGTCAGTGGTTCAAAATAAAGTCTGTCAGATGTATCATAGTCTGTAGAAACAGTTTCTGGGTTACAGTTTACTATGATGGTTTCAAAGCCGAGACTTTTCAGACTCTTGGCTGCATGTACACAGCAGTAGTCAAATTCTATTCCCTGTCCTATACGGTTGGGGCCACCTCCCAGGATCATGATTTTCTTTTTCCCGCTGTCCCTTACAGCCGCACCGTTCTCAGCATTATACGTTGAATAGTAATATGCACTGTCTTCTGTTCCGGATACATGAACTGCATCATATACCTCCCTGATCCCAAGCGTTTCCCGTTTCTTTCGTATATCATCTTCAGAAATATCAAGTATCTCTGCCAGATACCTGTCAGAGAAACCATCCTGTTTTGCCTTTGCCAGTTCATCATCGGAAGGAAGCTCTCCCATATGCCTCATCAGGCTTTCCTCTTCCTCTACAAGTTCCTTCATCTGCTCGATAAAGAATTCTTTCACATGAGTAGCTTCATGTATCTCTTCTATAGTTGCACCCTTGCGAAGTGCCTCGTACATCTGGAAATGCCTCTCGGAATTAGGAATGGAGAGTCTCCTCAGGAGTTCCTTTTTGGTCAGAGAATCATAGCCGCCCACATGACCCAGACCGTATCTTCCCTTTTCCAATGACCTTACGGCCTTTTGGAAAGCTTCTTTATAATTTTTTCCAATGGACATGACTTCACCCACTGCTCTCATCTGGGTTACAAGCTTGTCATCCACCCCTTTAAATTTTTCAAAAGCCCATCTTGCAAATTTTACTACCACGAAATCTCCGCCGGGCTTATATTGCGAAAGGTCGCCCCAAACCGAATCCTTAAGCTCCTTCAGAGTAAGACCGGTAGCCAGCTTTGCAGATACCAGCGCTATAGGGAATCCGGTAGCCTTTGAGGCCAAAGCAGAAGATCTGGAGGTTCTGGGGTTGATCTCTATCACTATTATGCGTCCGGTCTTTGGATCGTGTGCAAACTGCACGTTAGTTCCTCCTATTACTCCGATATGCTCTACAATCTTATAGGCCTGCTCCTGCAGCTTTTTCTGTACATCTTCGGAAATTGTCAGCATCGGAGCCGTACAAAAGGAATCTCCAGTATGAACACCCATAGGATCCACGTTTTCTATGAAGCAGACAGTGATCATATTATTGTCTCTGTCACGTACTACCTCCAGTTCAAGCTCCTCCCAGCCAGATACGCATTCTTCTACAAGTACCTGATGGACTATGGACGCCTGAAGTCCTCTGGCGCAGACCGTCTTTAATTCTTCTTTATTATATACAAGCCCACCGCCGGCTCCCCCCATTGTATATGCGGGACGTAAAACCACTGGATATCCCAACTCTTCCGCTATCTTCAGGGCTTCATCTACTGAATAGGCCACCTCTGACCTTGCCATCTCAATGCCCAGACTGTCCATGGTCTTCTTGAATTCAACTCTGTCTTCTCCCCGCTCTATGGCATCTACCTGTACCCCTATGACCTTTACTCCGAATTTATCAAGCACTCCTGCTTTATAAAGCTCCGAGCAAAGATTTAATCCGCTCTGTCCTCCGAGATTGGGAAGCAGCGCATCCGGTCTTTCTTTTTCGATTATCTGTGTAAGCCGGTTTACGTTTAGTGGTTCTATATAAGTGACATCTGCTGTTTCCGGATCCGTCATAATTGTCGCCGGATTAGAATTAACCAGGACTATCTCATAACCAAGGCTTTTGAGTGCCTTGCAGGCCTGAGTGCCTGAATAGTCAAACTCACAGGCCTGTCCTATGATTATAGGGCCCGACCCGATTATCAGTACCTTGTGGATATCAGTTCTCTGTGCCATCTTTTGTTCCCTCCCATCAAACACATTATCTAAGGATCTGTGTATCAATGTTAATTCCAGTTGACCCGTCTGTATTTCCTATCGAGACTGCAGGTTTATTAAGAAATTGAACGATAAATATGTATACTATAAAAACGACAGGCCTTTATATCCTGTCGTTTAAGAAATACCTATTCTATGCCCTCCGTCGAGGTGATAAGGTCTATCAAATGCTCATCATTCATTTTCCTGCACATAACTGTAAGCTGTTCTATCGTCACACCATGAAGCTGCTGCTTGATCCCTCTTATATTGATCGAAACAGTTCTTTCTTCGACCTCCTTATCCCCGACAACAATAATATAAGGATCTTTCAGGTTCTTGTATTCTTTTATCTTTTCATTCATGTTTTTATCCGCAGTGTCGCATTCCGCACGGACGCCGATGTTCTCAAGAATCCTCTTCAGCTCCAGAGCATATTCATTATGCTCCACCCTTATAGGCACTATACCCACCTGATACGGTGAAAGCCAGAAAGGAAAAGCTCCCTTGAAATTCTCAATCAATATTCCGATGAATCTCTCGAAAGAACCAAATATAGCCCTGTGGATCACCACAGGCTGAACCATTCTCCCAGTCTGATCCTGATAAGTAAGGCCAAAATTATGAGGTAACTGGAAATCCAACTGAACAGTGCCGCACTGCCACTCTCTTCCTATTGCATCTTTGATCTGAAGATCTATCTTAGGTCCGTAAAATGCTCCGTCACCCTCGTTGATCTCATAACCGCCTTCGCCATACTTTTTATCCAATATACGTTTTAATGCAGATTCCGCCTGATTCCAGTCCTCTATATCTCCCATAAAATCGTCAGGCCTCGTAGAAAGCTCTGCACGATAAGTAATACCAAAAGTAGAATAGATTTCATCTGCAATAGATATGATATTTTCTATTTCTTCTTCTATCTGAGGAATTGAAACAAAGGTATGGTCATCATCCTGTCTGAACGCCTGTACCCTGAAAAGGCCGTTAAGTGCCCCGCTCTTTTCTTTACGATGAATCAAATCTCTCTCATTGTATCTTATAGGCAATTCCTTGTATGAGTGATTCGTCCGTGCATATGTATTCAAAGCATTGGGACAGTTCATCGGTTTCGCTGCCATCACATCATCTGCATCGGGAGTCCAGGTCGTGCCCGGAACGATAAACATATTGTCCTGATAGTGGGCCCAATGGCCGGATATCAACCAGAGCTTTTTATTATTAATGACAGGTGCCGATATCTCCTGATATCCATTTCTGTCATGGATCTCTCTCCAATACTCCACCAGAGCCCTGTACATCCTCCATCCCCTGGGAAGCCAATAGGGCATTCCCGGAGCAGTTTCATGGAACATAAATAGCTGCAGCTCGGGACCAAGCTTTTTATGATCCCGTTCTTCTGCTTCTTTTACAAATGCCAGATGCTTTTTTAATTCGTCCTTTGAAGGAAACGCATATATATATATCCTCTGCATCGAGTCATTCTTTGCATCTCCCCGCCAATAGGCTGCAGAGACCGCCTTGACTTTGAATGCCGTCTGCAAAAGCTCGGCTGAGTTTTCTACATGGGGTCCGCGGCATAGATCCACGTAATCATCGCCTGTATAATATATGCTGATCACTTCGTTTTCAGGCAGATCCTTTATAACCTCAAGCTTATATTTCTGATCCTTAAAGATATCCATTGCCTCATTTCTGGATACCTCTTTTCTTATCCATTCTTCTTTTCGCTTAAGAATATCGCGCATCCTGTTTTCTATAGCTTCAAAATCCTCAGGAGAAGCCGGCCTCGGGAGCACAAAGTCATAATATGCTCCGTCCGAAATCTGTGGACCTATAGCATATTGAACTTCATGTCCGAATATCTCTATAACTGCCTTTGCAAGAATATGTGCCAGCGAATGCCGGTACAGCGATAAAAACTCTTCTCTTTCCATTATGACTACGCCCTCTCCGTTAGAGTTTTTTGTTTCTAAACATCTAACGGAGTATTATACCATAATCAGGGACAGGTGCATAGTCAATTTAATCTGACTGCTTTTTTAGTTCATTAAGTGCGGCTTCCAGCTGATTATCAGTGCCGTCTTTTAGATATGCTTCCGCATCCAGATCTATAACTATATCCGGATCTATACCCCTTTCGTGTATGGTTTCTCCATTTGGAAGATAGTACTGGCCTACGGTAAACTCAACAGCCGTACCGTCTCCCAGACCATAAGTGTTCTGTATTATTCCCTTTCCAAAAGTGGTCGTTCCGATGACTACAGCTTTATTATAATCCTTCATTGCTCCTGTAAGGATTTCGGCTGCAGAAGCTGTATTACCGTTAACCAGTATCACCACCGGTATACTGATCTCTTTTTTTCCATCAGATTCCCATTCAAAACGATTTCCGTCCTTCGTCTCGGAATAGGTTATCATTCCCTTGGGCAGCATTTCAGATGCTATATCGGCACACGAATCCACCAGCCCACCCGGATTGCTTCTAAGATCAAGGATAAGTGCCCTCATTCCTTCTTTTTCCAACTTCTCTTTGGCTTCCTTAAACTGCGGAACTGTGATCTCGTCAAACTCTGTTATACGTATGTATCCAATTTTTTTTGAGTCATCCTCCATTCTCGATTCGATAGTACTGACTTCTACTTTTACGCGTTTTACAGTAAATTCCAGCTCTTCTGTTCCTCTGAGCATAGTTAGTCTTACTTCGGTTCCCGTTTCACCCTTTACATGGGCTGCAACCTCAGAGGATGTCCATCCCGTTGCATCCTCACCATCCACCTCAATAAAATAATCCCCCTCCAGCAGGCCCGCTTCCTCTGCAGCATAACCTTCCATAACCGATGCCACATAGCAGACTCCCAGGTCAGTGTCCATTCCTATGGTGCAACCTATCCCGGAAAACTCACCTGCATTATCCTCTCGCGACAACTGAAGCTCCTCTTTGGTAAAGTACTCAGCGTATTTATCGCCAAGGGAGGCCACTATTCCCTTGTATATACCATCAGACTCAGCCTGCTCCTCCCTTTCTCCCATATAATATCTGTCTATTACTGACTCAAGAAGTCCTATCTTTTTTTGCGTTGCAAGGGATAGTGAGTTAGAAAACCTGAAAGAAGCAAAGTAGATTATCAGAACCAAAATTATTCCTGCGGCAAATCCGGCAAAAAACACCGGAAACCACCCCTTTCCTGTTGGACGGGCTGGCTTTTTATCATATCCGGTATAAGGAACATCCTTCAGAATATACTGTCCTTTACCTGTCTGCTGCCAAGTTTTATCGTTCATTACTTCTCCTTACTTAAGATATGTCCACGGATTCACATATGCTCCGTTCTTTCGTACGCCGAAATGAAGATGAGGTCCGGTGCTCCTGCCGGTTGAACCTACGGATCCTATTCTATCACCCGCAGAAACCTCCTGTCCTACCGATACTCCAAGTGATGAAGCATGCATATATATGGTTATTATATCAGATCCATGGTCTATCATGATATAGTTTCCCATCGATCCGGAATAGGAAGCTGCTATTACCGTGCCATCGGCTGCCGCCAGGATCGGCGAACCAGAAGGCGCCGCCATATCCACTCCGTTATGCATCATCTGTACTCCAAGAGTGGGATGTGTCCTCATTCCATAATCATCCGATATCCTTGTATATTTTGGAGCCGGCCATACGAACTGCCCTCCTCCATATACTCTCCGGCTTGCCGCTGCAAGAGCTGCCTGCTGTTGCTTTATGGCTGCTTCAATTGATGCTATCTCCGCATCCTGCTGAGCTATCATCTGCTGGTATTCTTTTACCTGCTCTTCCTTAGTACCTATTGCTGCGCTATATTGGTCTATTTCTGCCTCCTTTGCCGAGATCAGATCGGACATGTCATCTTTTTTCCCCTGAGCTGCCTGCTGCTTCTCCTCAAGCGCTTCCTGCCTTTTTTCAAGCTCAAGCTCACTTTCTTCCAGAACCTTTTTTGCCCTGTCTGATTCTTCTACTGCCTCGGCATATTCATCCAGTTTCCTTTTATCATAATCCATTATCTTTGAAATATATCTGGTACGATTGATCAAATCGCTGACACTTTCAGATGATATCAGGACATCAAGATAAGTAGATCTGCTTGCAAGGTACATAAATTTAACCTGATCCTTTATTCCCTCATACCCCTCCATACGAACACGTTCAGCCTCATCAAGTTCCTGCTCAGCCTTTTCAATTGACTGCTTTGCTTCTTCTATCTGAATTTCATTTTCGGATATGGATAGGTTGATTGCGTCAAGAGAATCCTGTATCTGTTCCATTGCGGCATCCAAGGTAGCCACGTAGGTTACAACATTTTCCTTTTCAGTTTGAAGGGATCCGATGATCTGTTGGACATCTGCAAGACCAGATGCCAGCTGAGATTTGGTTTCATTTGCCTTTTCCTTCGCAGCTTTTGATTCTTCGATCTGCCGCTTAAGATCATCTATCTCGGAGGATGAGCCAACTGTATGACCTCCGTTTGAATCTTCATCTTCTTCATCTGCATAAACTGTATAGCTTGAAGGTAATATAAATTGTGCCATGCAGATTGACATGCACAGCACAATTAATACCCTTGCTTTTTTGAGAAGACTGTTTTTTGTCATACACGCAAATGTCTGCGTACTGTCATGGCACTCCCAAGGAACCCAATCCCTACTCCGAGGATAAGGGCTATCGGTACGAGTGTATAAAAAATCTGTTCCACGGGAAGAAAAGCCAGTATAGAATTCAGTACCGCAAATTCCTGTATCACATATTTTATTGCTTCATTATATATATAATAAATTATAATAAGGGGAATAGCTGCCCCTATAAGCCCCAAAATTATACCTTCAAAAAGGAACGGAGAACGCACTACGAAATCAGATGCCCCTATTAGTTTCATAATAGCAATCTCTTCCCGTCTCACGGATATTCCGATGGCTACCGTATTGCTGATAAGGAATATGGAAACTGCAAATAAAATAAAGATGATCGCAAGAGAAACATAGCTTACCAGGCTATTTGCCATACTAAGGGTATTTGCGACATTGGCGGATTTATGGATTTCCTTTACCCCGGAAAGGCCCGCTATATATTCTACCAGCTGCTCCTGCATAGATACGTCGCTTAAATATACCTCATAGTTCGCATCATCCTCCAATGGATTGTCATCCCCGAAAGTATCAGCATATTCTCCTAAATACTCATCCTTAAAATCTGCCCAGGCCTGTTCTGCCGAAACAAAAACCACCTTGGAGACCTCCGCTCTCATGCTAATGTCCTGACCTATCTGCTGAATCTGTGCATCCGTTATCTCTGGATCAAAAAAGACCGTAACAGCGACTCCGGATTCTGCCTGATGTATGATATTTTGAAAATTTACCATCACCGCATAGAATATTCCGAAAAGGAATATGCACGCCGATATTGTTGCGACTGTTGCCAGAGAAAAAATTTTATTTCTGAATATGGATTTGATCCCCTGTTGGAGAGTGTAAAACAACGTACTAATCCTCATCTATGTACTCCCCCCTCTCCTGATCAGCCAATATTACACCTTTTTTCATGGTTATGACCCTTTTCTGCATCGCATTCACTATTTCACGATTATGAGTTACAACTAATACAGTAGTGCCGTTTCTGTTTATCTTTTCCAAAAGTTTCATGATATCCCATGAATTCTTTGGGTCTAGATTTCCTGTGGGCTCATCTGCAAGAAGAATAGGAGGCTTATTGATTATGGCTCTCGCTACAGCCACTCGCTGCTGCTCCCCTCCTGAAAGCTCACTGGGCCTGGAACTGTATTTCTCCGCCAGGCCTACGGTTGACAGAACCTGAGGAACATTTCTCTTTATTTCCCTTCCCGGAACAGACACCACTCTCTGTGCAAAAGCAACGTTTTCATATACATTTCTGTCCTTAAGAAGTCTGAAATCCTGGAAAACACATCCGATATTACGACGATATTTCGGGATCCTTCCATGTCTTAACCTTGTTACATCCGTATTGTTTACAATAATATGTCCCGATGTGGGCTTCAGCTCTCTAAGAAGAAGCTTTATCAATGTGCTTTTTCCGCTTCCGGAGTCTCCAACAATGAATACAAATTCACCGGCATCTATATTCAGACTGATGCCATTCAATGCAGGGGCACCCGAACTGTACGATTTTACTACATCCTCCAACAAAATCATCTTTTTCTTACTCCTCTGTAATCGAATGTGACCCTCGTCCTGATCTTATTGTTTATATTTTCCCGCTATACGAGTAAAAAGCCGCCCGGACAATTTTGTCATAAGACCGCTTTTCACTGATCCATCCTCTTTTACATTCAGCATCTCCGGCTGAAGAACCACAATAAGTCGTGTATTCATATACTTTTTTACCGAAGAAATAAAATCTATTCCCTCATTTCCGGAATATACAGCGAATACAACGTACGGAGTTACGGTATTGATATCATTTGTTATATCTTCTGTGGATCCATGTTCAGATCCGTCATACGTCCCGGCTATCTGAAGCACATTTTCAAATGCGCCCAGTAAAGATTTTAATTCTGTCATCTGACCGGGATTTTGGGTAACCAGATATATCCTGCGATGTTCTTTTGAAAGCATCCTTAAAAGCCCCTTCAGATAGAGGTTTCTGTCTATCTCTCTTTCCCGTCCCTTATCCGTAATATCGGCAGCCTTAAATATATCAGAAGTTGCAGGCATTGTGATCTCAGCATCTTCTTCTATTATCCTTTTATGCTCATCCGAATCAGAGGCCGAAAGAAGAACATCCTTGGTAAGAAAGAATACTACAGAAGGTACATTGTAGGAAAGGTACTCTCTGGTTTTGTGGAGTGCCTCTCTGACAGAATAGTCTTTAATATTTATTCCTAATACTTCGTATGTTTTCATAATCTATACTCGCGACTGAAAAATACTACCTGTTAAATCTCCCGCCGCGATACCCGGTATACCGGATAAATACCGGTTGAGCCGGAAGGTGAGAACTAAATATGGGTGCATTCTGCTTTTATTTTCCTTGTATCCGCACAAGATATTGTATTGTAGCACATTTTCTTTTTTTATGTCAACTCAACATTCAGATTTTACTTGAATCTGCTTAAGTGTGATCTTAAAATAACTATTATGACAGCAAAGTATAAAATTACAGGCATGTCCTGCGCAGCATGCCAGATGCACATCGAAAAAGCGGTAAACAGGATATCCGGTGTAAACAGTGTTAATGTAAGCCTGTTGACAAACAGCATGACTGTCGAAGGAAAAGCCGTTGATACGGAAATAATAAAGGCAGTCAAAGATGCTGGATACGGAGCAATTCCTGTATCAGTATCAACCGTTAACCGGAATGGCAATGCTCCCGATCCGGTAATGAAACCAGAACTTGATCTTCAGGATACGGAAACCCCTGTTCTTGTGCGCAGGCTGATCTCTTCCGTTTTAATCCTTATCGTCATTATGTACTTTGGTATGGGTCATTCAATGCTTAATCTGCCCATACCTTCTCTTTTTTATATCCCTGCTGCAATGGGACTTCTTGAAATGCTTCTGACGATACTGGTAATTATAATTAACCGAAGGTTCTTTATTTCAGGCTTTAATGCCTTATTGCATGGAAGTGCAAATATGGATACTCTGGTCGCGATGGGCTCAGGAGCAGCCTTTTTTTACTCGGTCGGAGCCTTATTTCTTGTTATTTCTGCCATGGAGCAGGGCGATACAGGAAGGGTAACGGATTTATCTACCCGATGCTTTTATTTTGAGTCAGCAGCTATGATTCTTACACTGATAACCTTCGGCAAAACTTTAGAGGCATATTCAAAAGGAAGAACTACCGATGCTCTCAAATCTCTTATGAATCTGGCTCCTAAAACTGCAAATATCGAGCGTGACGGAAAGATATTTGAAGCAGAAATATCTGATGTGAAAATAGATGATATTTTTATAGTTCGTCCCGGGGAGAGCATCCCCGTTGACGGCATTATTATTGATGGCCTTACAGCCGTTAATGAAGCTGCTCTAACCGGTGAGTCTATCCCCCGGGATAAAGCACCTGGAGACACAGTTTCAGCCGGAACAATTAATACATCCGGTTTTATAAAAGCCAGAGCTGTAAGGGTTGGAGCGGATACTACATTATCGGGTATTATACAACTTGTCTCAGATGCTTCTTCCACAAAAGCTCCAATTGGACGAATAGCCGATAAGATTTCCGGCATATTCTGCCCTGCTGTTATATTTATATCTCTCTTCACATTTGCAAGCTGGCTGATCTTAGGAAAAACATTTGGTTTTGCTTTCTCCAGGGCAATTTCCATTCTTGTGATCTCCTGCCCCTGTGCACTTGGGCTTGCCACTCCCGTAGCTATAATGGTTGGGAGCGGCGTCGGGGCAAAAAACGGTATCCTTTTCAAAACTGCGGCAGCTCTAGAAGAGGCCGGAAAAACTGAGATCATAGCTTTAGATAAAACCGGAACCATCACTACCGGTGAACCATCGGTCATGGATATAATACCTGCCGAAGAAATAACTGAAAAGGATCTGCTTTGTACCGCCGCATCATTAGAATCCAAAAGTGAACACCCTTTATCAAAAGCTGTGCTCTCACACGCAAAAGAATCAGGAATTGATATTTCAACAATTACTGAATTTGTCGCTATTCCCGGAAAAGGTCTGACAGCGAAGCTAAATGGAAACAGGATCTACGGAGGCAACTATTATTATATTTCAGAACATGCTCACGTGACTGATGAACTGAAAGAAATAGCAGATAACCTGGCCGGATCTGGCAGAACACCACTGTATTTTGCCAGAGAAAGTACCCTGCTCGGTATCATCTCTGTTGCCGACTCGGTAAAGGAGGAGTCAGCAAGTGCAGTACAAAGACTCAGAAACATGGGGCTTCAGGTAGTAATGCTTACCGGGGACAATAAAGAAACAGCCAATGCTATAGGCCAAGATGCAGGAATTGAATATATAGTCGCCGATATCCTTCCTGAAGGAAAAGGAAATACTATTCAAAAACTAAGAAAAAACGGTAAGGTAGCAATGGTTGGAGATGGAATTAATGATGCTCCAGCTCTTACAATAGCTGATACCGGTATTGCTATAGGAGCCGGAACGGATGTCGCTATTGATGCTGCAACTATTATCCTTGTTAAAAGCAGGCTGACTGATGTTCCTGCAGCGATATGCCTCAGTCGGGCTGTGATCAAAAACATTCACGAGAACCTATTCTGGGCCTTCTTTTATAACTTAATATGCATTCCACTTGCTGCCGGTTTTTATCAGGCATTATTTCATTGGAATTACGAAATGAATCCAATGATAGGAGCTATGGCCATGAGCCTTTCTTCTGCAACAGTATGTTTAAATGCCCTCAGACTGAATCTATTCAGACTCTATGATCCAGTAAATGACAGAAAGTCGTTTGTAATTAAAAAAATTAATATAAATATTGAACCGGAGGAGGTCGAAATGACAAAAACTATCAAAATCAGCGGAATGATGTGCGAGCATTGCGAAATGAATGTTAAAAAAGCCCTTGAAGCTATCGAGGGTGTATCATCAGCAAGAGTTTCTCATTCAGACGGAACGGCTGTCGTTGAACTATCGTCCGATGTGTCAGACGATGTTTTGAAAAAAGCAGTCGAAGACAAGGACTATACTGTTAATTCTATATTGTAGTTTTAGATTTTTGAAGAGTACCGGCTTTTGAAAAAAACAGGATGCACCCCCTCTTTAGGTCTGCATCCTGTTTTTTGCATACTTTCTTTTCTACTCAGGAATCACACCGATGCGTCAAAATTACCGCCCACTGCGGGGTTTACGGAATTTTCCATCATACGGACCATCGATGCGCCCATTGCATCCTGGGTGTCCAAAGCATTTGACAGCACTTTCATGCTCACCTCACTGCCGGTTTTTGCAGCGGATAATGCAGTGGACATATCCTGTATCAGACCAGTAGGAGCAGCCATGCCAATAGCATCAACCATCGAGATCACTTCCTTCCTCAGTATTTTAATCGAATCTGATCAATTCGTATGCTTTAAAGTTATATCGGTCAAAACTCAGATTTTCAACATACTTTAGTTCATAATTTTTATTTTTTATTTTTTCAATATCATCAGTATGCATTTCCCTGTTTACAAATATGAATTTTCTTCCATTTATTTCGCCTATATCATCAATATCAAAAGATCTTAACCATGGAGCGTAATAGCCGAGACATATCTCTATTTCAGGATATTCTTCAAAGATAACATATCCGTCCTCTTCTCCCGTGGAATCAATAAACTCCATAAATTCTGACAGATCTACATATTCCGCGTGATATTGCTGCAGATATATGACGACGAAAACAGCCAACACCAACGGAATTGCTGCCATCCATACATACCTGTTTTCAGTAAGAAGCATATCCAGCGCCAGCGATGCTCCGAGCCAAAGCATTACAATAGACGGCATAAGATATCTGGAGGAAAAAAAAGTTGATCCTGTCGCTATCATAATAGCAAAGGATATAGCTGTTACAAATATATATATTAGAAAAAGATAGGCACACATATACTTACCTTTTGAAATGGAATAACAAAGCAAGAGAAAAGTAAAGGTCATCAGTGTGGCAGACAAAATTGTAAAGTTTGTTACAAAGGGATACCTGACAGAAGAAAGAAAACTGCCAAAAGATACCGGTTCTGCTGAAAAATATGCCGTAGCTGCTTTCAATTGATAGACCGTCAATATGGCGCAGGGTATGTAGCATATTATACAGACTGCAGCCATTTTGCCCCATTCCTTTACTGTATGCCTTCTTATTGATCCGAACAGAAGCATAAGCCATACAAAGGCTTCAGCAATAAGTGCATACTGATGGGTATAAGCACCCAATACCGTACAAACTACAAGCCACCTTCCGGTCCTCGACTCTCCCTG
>CADCRB010000332.1 GCA_902803745.1 uncultured Lachnospiraceae bacterium | reverse complement strand
TATACCAGCGCACATCCCAGATAGGCTTCTTTATATGCGTAGAAACGTATGGCATATTCGGTGGAACCGTTGAACATATCCATGACTCCTATGGAGTAGACCATGGATGAAAACAGGATGCTGCTGAGTATGTTCATCCTCAGGTTTATGATGGCCTCGACCATTATCTGAGGAAACAGCACTCTGTTGAATATCTGCCTTTCATCCATGCCTATACTGTAGCCTGCCTCCATTTGTCCTCTTCCTACGGAAAGAAACGCTCCCCTCATGGTTTCCGCATACATCCCTATCCCGTCGAATGCGAGTGCGATCACAGCGACCCACAGAACACTGATATCTTTGACACCTATCGGAAACCCGCAGTTTTTATTCAGATATGCCACCAGGTCATATATGAGATAGTAGAACAAAAAAAGCGTAAGTATCGCCGGTACACTCTTTGCATAGAGTGTGAAAAAATTTCTTATCCTTCTGGCTCTCCTGCTCCCGCAATACTCATCAAAAGCAAGTGCGGTTCCCAGTACAAAATTGATAAGTATCGGGACGAAGGATATTATTATCGTCACCGGAAGATATTTGATACTGTTTTTGATTGCTCCGAAGAAAAGCTGTTGGTCAAACAGAAACACTGCCACTCCCTCCTATACGGTATCAGCGATGCCAAAGCTGTATTTCTTTTCCAGCAGATGGAATATTCCGATTATCACAAGGTCCATCGCAAAGAATATGATTGTTGCCGCAATGTATGCCTCAAGATTGTGCCCTATACGTCCCCCCGCAAATATCGCCCGACTCATCACATCCGTGCAGCCTATCATGTATGCTACTGCGGTTCTTTTTATCAGAGTGGTGGATATCATCTCAAACACAGGAAGTACTATACGAAATGCCTGTGGGAAAATGATCCGGAAAAAGGTCTGGCTGCGGCTCAATCCCATGGCATACGCCGCGTCATACTGCCCATTGGGTACTGCAAGTATCGCTGCTCTCAATCCTTCCATTAGAGATACTCCTCTTTGTATCCCAAAGGCTATGATCACATATAACAGCGGCTCCCAGTCATTTGCGTTGATCCCGAAGAAATCATTGAGGAGCGCGGGTAAGATATAGAAAATGATATAGAGCTGTATGATAGACGGAACATTGGCGGTATAGCTTGCCAGCACCGACAGTATTTGTGTCAGTACAGGCACCGACTTTATACGGATGACTGCACCAATCACTGCAAATACCATTGATATGACTACCACTGTGATGAAAATGAACAGTGTTTCGGGCACCCCCGCCAGTACTTCCGGAAAGTATTCTATTATCAGCTCCGGTGAAAATATCTTACCCATTGCGCATCCTCTTTGTTTGTTCAGACCGCTTTACTTTGCATCATCCTGATGTCCATCCCAGTCAGCATATTCGGGATGCTCACTTAACCACTCATTTATATCAGTATCAAAGTCCCAGGGTGTTCCGAAGAACCACTTGCCGTGTATCTCATCAAGCTTGCCGCTCTCTTTGAGTTGCTTTACGGCATTATCTATATCATCCACAAGCTGCTGATCTTCGTCTGCACGATATACATAAACGACATCCCTCTCCTGCAGAGGTCCGAACTGTATAGCTGCCAGATCTACTCCGAAGCGCTTGCTGTATACCGGCACCTGAGTTGCGATTCTGACGAAACCGTCTGTCTTACCGGACACCAGATCATTCACTACGGTAGCACCATCTATAACATACTGTACGTCGATGGGATTGTCGGGATGCTCCTCGCTGTAATCAAGCATCTTCTGTGTGATGAGCTCGCCCGGAAATGAATAGACCGTCTTACCTGCAAAATCATCAAGTGAATGATACTTGTCCTTGTCCTGTTCCAGAATAAATATCGTGTTTACAAGCTTCATATAGGATTCCTTACCAAGCTTGAGCTTGTCGGAGGCCTGCTGTCCCTCATCGCCTCCGGTAAAGGCATATATATCGCTCTTTCCACTCTCCAGGTTATTCAGGAGAGCATCCTTTGCTCCTGTCTCGATCTTGAAGTCATACTGTGGCAGCAGCTCGGCTACGGCATTGAATACATCTACCTCATATCCGTCAGGTTCGCCGTTGTCATTCTTGAAGGCAAAAGGATCATTACTTTCAGATGTCTGGACGATTATTGTCCTTTTTGCTTCTGCCCCTTCTGCAGCCCCCTTAGCTTCTGTAGCTTCTGTAGCTTCTTCAGCCTCTGCTGTGCTTTCGGCAGGAGTATTGGCAGCACTTGCGCTGGATGATCCGCATCCTGTCAGCATAGCTCCTGCCAGTGCAAATCCGGTTATCACAGCTATCAGTTTTTTTATTTCTGTCTTTTTCATTTTGTTTCTCCTTTGATATTACCTGTTTATTTTCCTGTTATCCTTTATCATCTGTCCGTCAAACAGCAACAACAATATTCCATACTGTTTTCCTCCTTTTTTTCTTCTGTATATCTCTGTCAGGTCAGCATCTCTACAAAAGCTTTTACTCTTGTGACAAGCTGTCCGCTCGGAGCGCCAACCTGAAAAGATCCGTCCAGCGAAAGACACGGGAATTCGTTTTCTCTGAAATACTGTCTCCATATCTCTCTTTCTATCCCTGAAAAAGTAC
Source organism: uncultured Lachnospiraceae bacterium (assembly GCA_902803745.1). Taxonomy (GTDB): domain Bacteria; phylum Bacillota; class Clostridia; order Lachnospirales; family Lachnospiraceae; genus NK4A144. The sequence continues at coordinate 1,926 of CADCRB010000332.1, read as the reverse complement.
ATCCTATAGTGCCGTAAAGGAGTACTCCCTTACATCCTGCTCCGGTGATCCTGTTATGCAGCAGCTGCAGTCTGTCTTCACTATTGTCTCCGATGTGCTTACCCAGCATATATCTTGCCAGCGAATCCACGGGATCATCTTTCCAGTCGGGATAATCCACTTCATAGGGAGTCGGGATATTGAAGCTGAGGATTGCTCCTCCCGCTTCGTCTACAGCCTCATATACTCCGAATTCCTGGCCTCTGCCACCGCACCAGGCAAGGGGGACTACTCTGTCGTTGTAATCATTCTCACCCAGAGCTTTGAACTCTCCGATGATCGTATCCAGTGCATCTTCGTATTCATCCGGTCTGCCGAAATAATGTCCCGTAGCCGATATCGTGTACATGGCCGGCAGGCTTCTCATGTATGTGGGATGCTTTATCCTGTATTCGCAGATCTCCCTCAGCTTTTGGTTGATACGGTTCCTGCGTTCTATCTCAAAAGCAAGTCTGTCCTCATCCAGCGGCTTTCCGTCTCCTATCCACCTGGCTGCCTGCCTTATCTCCTCCTTGTAGAAGGATATCAGGCTCTCATATCTTTCCTCTCCGATATGCGGTGCTCTGTATGATACGTCTATGGTATATACGTCATATCCTTCCTTCTTCATGACCTCAAACATGACGTTATATGCTTCGCACGCACTGCCCAGTCCCAGTATCTTCTTTATCTTATTCTTGCGCAGGTACCACTCTCCGATATTTACCTTGACCATCGAGCATATCTCCGGAGGTATCTGATATACATCCTCTGCCACAGACATTGCCTCGGGACTTCCCAGCCTTCCTGCTTCCGTAAATGCGACAGGTATCGCACCGGCCGCCAGGATCAGCGGGGCTTCGGCTCTCGCCTGATTCCATATTGCCTTTTGCCCGTGTTCATACGCATCCTCCGCGTAATAGATGTAGCTTAGGGCAAGATCGAATATCTTTCGTATCCCGTCAGAATATCCATGTATCTGATCGCGGCTTCTCTCGATATGATCTATCTGGTTGCTGACTCCTTCAGTCACTTTTGCATTTGTCTTATTTGCTGCCTGCGACATTTGCTTTTCTCCTCTCATCCAACACCTCCACAAAGGCTTCCAGTCTTGTAAGGAGCTGTCCCTCATCATTTGACGAATAGTCGTTTGAAACCTCAAGTATAGGTATCCCGGCCTCCACGAATTTTTCAGAAAACTGATTCTTGGCTATAGAATATCCCGGGCAGAATTTCAGGAAATAGAACACTACTCCGTCCACTTCATAATCCTTCGCTATATCCAGTGCCAGCTGCGTATTTTCCTCCAGAGGCGTCATCCGTATGCAGGGCGCCTTGTCAAGATATCCTGATGTGATGGCGTCAAATACATCCCCTTCCTCCGGGATATCGTCTATGAAGAGTTTGTACCCGGTACAATTGTCCTCCGCCACTACATAGCCTCCCAGTTTGTTTTCAATGATCTTCGTGACAGTAGTATCTCCCTCTGCCATTACTCCTCCCGCTATCAGGAGTCTGGTCACACGACCTTTCGGAAGCTTTGACTCTGCTTCAGTAAGCTGCTCTACGATGTCTTCCAGTATGGGAATGAGGGCTTCTGCCGGTATGTAATAGTATCCTTTGGCCAGATACTGATATTCCTGGCTGGTAATAGGTGGTACGGGCAGTCTCCTGAAATCCGATATCTGTCTGTACAGCTGTTTGGCTCTGTTGTAGAGCTTTATCTGGCGTCTGATCTCCTCATCCTCTATCTTCTTTCCGGTCAGCTTCTCCAGATCCTTTCTGAAAGCCTGCAGCTCTTCTTTGAAGTAGTTCTTTGAATTCTCACGGTCCCTTATACGCGGGAGGTTGTATATCTCCGCCGGAATGAAGTTACGATTCACTGCTTCCGCTGCCTTCTTCATGCAG
>CADCRB010000331.1 GCA_902803745.1 uncultured Lachnospiraceae bacterium | reverse complement strand
TACAGACACCATATGTCTTATGAAGCAGCTGGTCATGTGTGTGAAAGCCTTAAGGACGGCAGTGATGCAAGAGAATACATAAGGCTGATTTCAAGAGGAGATTTTTTTGTCGAAAACGGCAAGTACAGGCCTGCCATCCTGATGTATGAGCATGCAGCCGAGCTTCTTGACGGGGAATCCGAAAAAGAGGGCTTGACCTTCAGTGAACTTATGGTTAAGCTTGGAAAGCTGTATTCTTTATATTATATGTTTGAGAAGGCCGCAGAATGCTTTGCGGCGGCGGGAGATGTAAAAAGGGCTTTCTTTTGCAGAAAGCTTTCACTATCCAGGGTTGAGTACTCTGATATGCTGCTAAAGGAGCACCCTGACGAGAACATCACCCGCCAGATTGATGAAATGACCAGAGAGCCTGCTGAGATAGCTTCACTTAAGCAAAGTCTGAGGGAAGGCAGATCCTACGGAAGGGATCTGGCTCTTTCAAGGCTCAGTTCCAGGCTTAAAGCCGAATATAGAAGGATATCACGTTAATGGGTTTATTTTCGAGAATAAAAGACTGGATAACTGCCAAGGATATAGAAGAATACGAGGATTACGAGTACGGCAGGGATAATGACTATTTTGACGACGGTTATATGAAAGCCGATATTCCGGAAGTCGAGATGATAGACCGGTCGGAAGTGGATATGTCGTCAAAGCATCTGAGGCAGAGGTATGTAAAGAATCTTTGCGATCTTATGGCAGAGTGCACGGATGAGATAGAGTCAGCATCCAAGGAATATAAATATGTGACTGATTATCTCAGGGACTGTGAGATCATCGACCAGATACCGGACGACTCCGGGAGCAGACTGATACGCGCCGCGGAAAATGTGATCCGTATAATGGATAAAAGCCAGATACATACGACCAAGCTTGGAAGGATCAGCGAGACTAAATACAATCAGATGTTAAATATTGCTCCTGAAATGCCCAGGGCGCTTGAAGAGCTGAGAGAGCATGAGGACTACAGGGAAATAGTACGTGATGATCTGAAGAAGCTGGAAGGCGAAAAGGTATCAAGACAGTTTATGAGAAGTGATGCGAGAGTCAAGGAGCTCAGCTGCAGGAATATTGCTGTGATCACGATCTTTGCCACTGCCTTCGTAATGATTATACTGCTACTTATGAAGTTTATGTTTGAAATGAATGTAATGCCCGGCTTTATCATAGCGGCGGCCCTGGGATCGATCACCCTTGCCTTGAGCTTTTCATCTTTCGTTAATGCAAGAAGTATAGAGAAGCACCTTACCAGCCAGCTCAATCAGATAATAGGAAAACAGAATACAATTAAGATCAAGTATGTAAATATCCAGAACCTTATTACATATGAATATGGAAAGTATCATGTTAATTCTTCAGAAGAGCTTTCATATGTATGGGGATTGTATGAGACTGAGAAAGCGGAGAGGGAGCTTATCAGGAGGATGAGTCATGAACTTGATGCTGCCGAGGAAGAGTTTAAGAGGGAACTTCTGAATATTAACGTTAATTTCCCTACCTTATGGCTTCATCAGGCAGAAGCTGTTGCAGATAAAAGGGAGATGGTGGAGCTTCGTCATGAGCTTGTGGCCAGAAGACAGGGGCTGAGAAAACGGATCGCCTATAATACCGACAACAGGGAGGCTGCAAAGCAGGAGGTTCAGGATCTTGTTATGAAGTATCCAAATTATGCAAATGAGATATTGGACATAGTAGGATCCTACGAATAATAAAAATTAAGGCTTTTTAGAAAGGAATACAGATCATGAGTGATACGGACAGGTATATCAGCCCGCTGTCAGAAAGATATGCGGGAGAAGAAATGCAGTATATTTTCTCCGAGGACAAAAAATTTTCCACCTGGAGGAAACTCTGGATAGCTCTTGCGGAGACTGAAAAAGAACTGGGACTTAATATCAAAGATGAACAGATAGAAGAGATGAAGTCCCATATTTATGATATCAACTATGAAACAGCGCGGGAGAGGGAAAAGGAAGTAAGACATGATGTTATGAGCCATGTATATGCTTACGGAAAGCAGTGTCCCAAAGCCGCCGGAATTATACATCTCGGCGCTACATCCTGCTATGTAGGCGACAACACAGATATCATCATAATGAACGAGGCTCTGACCCTTGTAAAGAAAAAGCTTGTCAATGTCATAGATAAGCTGTCTAAATTTGCCGATAAATATAAGGATCTTCCGACATTGGGCTTTACACACTTCCAGCCGGCACAGCCTACCACGGTAGGAAAGAGAGCTTCTCTCTGGATCCAGGATTTTCTTATGGATCTAAACGATCTCGAATATGTACAGGGATCCCTGAAGCTGCTTGGATCGAAGGGCACTACAGGAACCCAGGCCTCTTTTCTCGAGCTTTTTGAGGGAGATCTGGATAAGGTAGATAAGCTTGACCCGATGATAGCCCGCAAGATGGGATTTGACGGCTGTTACCCCGTTTCAGGACAGACCTATTCGAGAAAAACAGACTCAAGAGTCCTTAACGTACTTGCGGGAATAGCAGCTTCCTCACATAAAATGTCAAATGATATCCGGCTGCTGCAGCATCTAAAGGAGGTTGAGGAGCCGTTTGAGAAATCCCAGATCGGGTCGTCTGCTATGGCATACAAAAGAAATCCTATGAGATCTGAACGTATAGCTTCTCTTTCAAGATATGTGATGTGCGATACCATGAACGCCTGGATCACTTCATCCGTGCAATGGTTTGAAAGAACCCTTGATGATTCCGCAAATAAGAGACTCTCCATTCCCGAGGCATTTCTTGCAGTGGATGGTATACTGACTCTCGATATGAATGTGGCAGACGGACTGGTAGTATATGATAAAGTGATAGGCAGACATCTTATGGCTGAGCTTCCTTTCATGGCTACGGAGAATATAATGATGGACTGTGTAAAGCGCGGCGGCAACCGTCAGGAGCTGCATGAGAGGATCAGAGAGCTTTCCATGGAGGCAGGAAAGAATGTCAAGGTAAAAGGAGAGGAAAACAATCTTCCCGAACTGATCGCTGCGGATGAGACCTTCGGCGTGAGCCTTGAGGAGATTAAGCAGAGCCTGGATCCATCAAAATACACAGGCTGTGCCGCACATCAGACAGAGAGATTTCTTGATGAAAATGTAAGACCGGTGCTTGAGAGATATAAGGATATGCTTGGAGACAAAGCGGAGGTAAAAGTATGATAAAAGCAATAGTTGGCGCCAACTGGGGCGATGAAGGAAAGGGCAAGATCACTGATGTCCTGGCGGAGGAAGCCGACGTAGTAGTCCGGTTTCAGGGTGGAGCAAATGCCGGACATACGATAAAGAACAAGTATGGAAAGTTTGCTCTTCACACCTGTCCTTCCGGTGTGTTTAATGAGAATGTTACAAATGTCATCGGTTCAGGAGTGGCCCTTGATGTAATAAAGCTAAAAAATGAAGTGGATGAGATAGTTTCCAAGGGAGTGCCGAGGCCCAAAATACTGATCTCAGACAGGGTACAGCTTCTTATGCCATATCATATACTGTTTGATGTATGTGAAGAGGAGAGGCTTTCCGGAAAGGCTTTTGGATCGACCCACAGCGGAATTGCTCCTTTCTATTCAGATAAATATGCCAAAAAGGGCATTCAGGCATGCGATCTTTTCGATGAAGCATATCTAAAAGAAAAACTTGAGGATATCTGCACATTGAAAAATGTGATGCTTGAAGGACTATATCATAAGGATCCGCTTGATCCTAAGGAGCTTTTTGATATCTGCATGGAATACAGGGAAATTATCAGGCCTTACCTTACGGATGTAAGTCTTTACTGCACAGAAGAGCTGAAAAAAGGAAAGACTATCCTTCTGGAGGGACAGCTTGGATCGATGAAGGATCCCGATAACGGTATATATCCGATGGTCACATCTTCATCACCGATAGCAGCCTATGGTGCTGTAAGCCTCGGTGTGGCTCCTCATGAGATTCAGAAGATAATAACCGTGAGCAAGGCATATTCATCCGCAGTAGGAGCAGGCGCCTTTACCTCAGAGATATTCGGTGAGGAAGCTGACAAGCTGAGAGATAACGGAGGTGACGGAGGTGAATATGGTGCTACCACGGGAAGGCCCAGAAGAGTAGGCTGGTATGACTGCGTGGCAAGCCGATACGGATGCAGAGTGCAGGGAACTACTGATGTCGCCTTTACGGTTGTTGATGCTCTGGGCTATCTTGATGAGATACCTGTATGTACCGAATATGAGATCGACGGTAAAACGATCAGTGAATTTCCCAATCCAAGGGATCTTGAACGCGCAAAGCCCCGTCTGACCGTGCTTCCGGGATGGAAAACCGATATCAGAGGGATACGTTCTTTTGATGAACTTCCGGAAAACTGCAAAAATTATATATTATTCATTGAAAAACAATTAGGCTATCCGATAAGCATGATATCAAATGGACCGGCAAGAGAAGATATCATCTATCGTTAAAAACATCATACTTCCTGTATTAATACCTGCTGCGATAATGTATCTCTTTGAAGCATATACGCATAATCCTTTCGTAAGGATGAAACCGGGTATACAGGTGTTAAATATCTTTTTGTTCATACTGATCGAGTGCTTTCTTTATTTTCTTACAGGAAGATTAAAGACAGCACTTCGTATCATGTGCATTTTTTTTATGATCCTCGGGCTTGCGGAGTATTATCTCGTAGAGTTTCGAGGTGTGACTCTGCTTCCCTGGGACATCGGATCTCTTGGCACTGCGGCCGAGGTTGCATCAGGCTACAGCTATGTGCCGTCATTAAGAGCGATCCTTTGTATCATAGGATTCATCATCCTTTTTATCCTCTGTCATTTTGCCTCCCTTTCGATCAGGGGAAAGCTGATGATACGTATAGCCGGGATGTTCCTGTCTGCTGTATTCATCACGCTGTATTCCCTTTTTGTTCAGACTTCATTTGCGGAAAAGACATTTGGGTTCTATACAAAGCTTTTTACTCCGACCGCGATATCTGAAAGAGACGGCACACTGACTGCTTTTCTTATGGAGCTTCAGTACATGAATGTTAAAAAGCCTGAAGGTTATTCTCCGGATGAAGCTGAAAAACTCCTTTCCTCCTATGCTCCCGTTGACGCATCGGAAGAAAAGGCAAACATCATAGTCATCATGAATGAAGCATTTTCTGATCTTTCCGTGCTGGGAGCTTTTGAAACAAATGAAGACTATATGCCTTTTGTTCACAGCCTTCAGAAGTCCGAAGATAATGTTGTCACAGGTGAGCTTAACGTATCAATTGTGGGAGGAAATACTCCAAATACTGAATTTGAATTTCTTACCGGAGATTCTCTGGCTTTTCTGCCGGAAGGGTCGATCCCTTATCAGCAGTATGTCTCCGAAGGAATATATGCCATGCCTTCATATCTGAAGGAACAGGGATATACAACGGTGGGAATGCATCCATATTATGCTGCAGGCTGGGAAAGAGACAGGGTATACCCCGAGCTGGGTTTTGAAAGGTCAATGTTTATCGATGATTTTGATAAGGACTCTGAAAAGATCAGAGGATATATCAGTGATATGGCCTGTTCCAAGCAGATAATCAAAGAATATGAAGATAATATCGATTCCGGAAAGCCATTTTTTTCCTTTCTTGTTACAATGCAGAATCACAGTCCCTATGAGGGAAAAGAGGGAATGCCTCAGGATATTTCTGTCATAAATGATCATAAGCTGAAGGGACAGGATAATACGGAACGCTACCTTTCCCTGATAAAAAGATCCGATGAAGCTTTAGAGTATCTGACAGAATATTTTTCTGATGTTGATGAGCCTACTTTGATAGTTATGTTTGGTGATCATCAGCCGTCGGATTC
>CADCRB010000330.1 GCA_902803745.1 uncultured Lachnospiraceae bacterium | reverse complement strand
GTCCGCTATACCCTTTGCCATTTTCTGCTGGTAGTCATCTGTCGCCATAAGCGCATCCTCATTAGGATTTGTCATATAACCCATCTCTACTATCGTAACGGGTACCTGACACCAGTTTATTCCGCTCATGGTATCTGTCTCCCACACGCGCTCCTTCTTACATCCCGTGGCTGATACAAGACCGTTGAGCACATCCGTGGAAAGCTCCTTGCTTTGGGAAGCAAGATTTCCGTTATATGGATTAGAGGGGGTCTGACATATGGTCATCGCGCCGTTGGCTGAGGAATTTTCGGAGCCATTGGCATGTATCCTGATAAACGCATTTGCACCGGCATCATTGGCTATCTGCGCCCTTTCTGCATTTGTTATATTGACATCATTCGTGGTGCGTACCATGATCACCTGATACCCGCGGCTCTGCAGCTCCTGTTGAAGCTTCAAAGCCACTGCCAGTGTAAGCTCATACTCCTTCAGCCCACTGGCTACTCCGCTTGTCCCACCCGCAACCTTAGTCTTCATTTCACTTGCGCCGGGACCTATAGGTTCTTTTCCGGTATTTGCCTTAGCCTGATGTCCGGCATCAATGACTACGACCCTTCCCGAGCCGGAAACCTTTACAGGCTCAGGCTGCTCCGCATTAGCCTCAGCTTCTTCCTGACCCTCCTGCTCTTCCGCTTCATTCTCTGATACCGTGTTCTCCTCTTCCGTATTATCGTTCTGATCTTCTTCATCCTTATTCTCAGCATCAGCTTCAAACAGGGAATTATCGGATACCGCTGCCTCCGTCTCTGTAAAAGGACCGCTGCCGGACGAAATACCTCCCTTCACAGCTGCCTCTCCGGCAAAGACCATGACCGTATCCGTATCAATCTCGCCGTCGGAGTCTGAAGGAGTTACTACCTCGACATCCAAAAATGAAGATCCGTATTCTATAGTGTAAGCTTCCGACGCCTCCTCTGTTTCTTTTTCAGAGGCTTTGTCTTTCTCCTTGTTTCCTAAAGCGCACCCTGAAACCAAAAGGGATAAACAAAGCAGAAAAAGAGGAACCAGCTTTTTTGTATTATTTATTTTTATCACTTCTTTCCTCCGTCAGTTCCACTCCAAGCACCATCAGGTCGCCTGCTTCAAACCTTCCGTATTGCTCCGGCTTTAAACGTCTGTCATCTCTCCATACCTCAAGGATTCGGATGCTTTTAGGTATATTTAGCTCCGCGACATTCTCTCCTGTCCATGAATCATCTTCTTCAAGACGAAGTCTCACGGTTCTGATCGTTCCTTCTCCCTGTATCTCGCTGTACTGCTCTATGAATCCTGCAGAGATAATACCTGTAGGTATAGCCACAACCCCCACACCCAGAAACGCTATCAATGTTCCCATCATCCGTCCCAATGTAGTAACAGGAAATATATCTCCGTACCCCACGGTAAGCAGAGCTGATCCCGCCCACCAAAGTCCGGACAGCGCGTTATCAAAGACCTCCGGCTGGGCTTCATGCTCCGCGCCGTACATACAAAGACTCGAACCGATCATAAGCACAAATATGATAAACATAGATGTGATAAGCTGCTGTCTCTTTTTATAAATTACCGTCTTTATGACACTGAAGGAATCGGAATATACTCCTATCCTGAAGAGCTTGAATATCCTCATGACTCTGAAAAGCCTGAATGCGGCGGTTCCTGAAGGGTAGAACGCCGGCAGATAATAGGGCAGGAATGATACCAGATCCACCAGACCCGTTATCGAAAAAACATACTTCAATACAGCTTTAGGTTTGGAGTCCTTTGGGTACAGATAGTCCGCAGTAAGGATACGCAGTACATAATCGACAGCAAAAAAGGCTATCGTAAGTGCTTCGACAGCCAGTAACACACCTCCGCAGGATGCCCTGGCACCTTCAAAGGTCAGGGCGATGCTCACTGCAAGGTTAATAACAATTATGGACAGATTTAATATATCATATGCGCGGCTGATGCCGTCTTCCACGAAGCCGACATCAACCATTCCGAATATTTTTTCTCTGAAGTTATTTCCTTTATCCATGTACTCCGTATGCGATCATTTTCCTGCCTTTGCTTTCTCCTCCGCCGCCTTTCCGCTGGGTCTCACCAGAGTGAGGCAGAGTATCAGAGCGATTACATACATAATACATGTGAAAATAAGGACATTCTGGTATCCCTGAGGATTGACCGGATATCCGTCTATCTCGGTAAATTCACCTGTATGATTTACAATATAGGTGGCAATCTGGTTGCCCGTAAGTCCTGCAAAAGCCCAGGCAGAAAGAGTAAGACCATGTATCGCAGATATGCTTCCCATTCCGTAATGATCCGAAAGAAGGGTGGGAACATTTGAAAAGCCTCCGCCATAGCCGGCATTGACGACCATTATAAGCCCCAGCACCAATGCAATCAGAAGTCCGTTACCATATCCGTTCTTTATTCCGCCTGTGATCATCACAAGCGCGGTAAATACGATCGAGAGAATAAAGATCAGCTTGTATATCGTATTCCTGTCCTTGAGGAAATCAGCCCAGGCCGAAAATCCTAAACGTCCGCCGGCATTGAAGATTGCGGAAACAGAAGAAATAATACCTGCAAATGCTACAAGCCCTATACATTTTACTATCGGTTTCTCCTGAGAGATCAGCGCCAGTCCGCAGGTTATATTGATATAAAACATAACCCATATTCCGATATAGTTGGTAACCGGCTTTGATCTGATAACTTCCCATGTACTGGGTTTCTTTTCATCAGCGCTTGGCTCGTGCCAGTCGGCAGGCTTTGCCAAAAGCAGATGCCCGCAGAACATCATAACAAAATACACTGCTCCGAGTATCCAGAACATCTTATAAACTCCGCCTTCCATCGAATTCAGTATGGCGGTCATAATAGGACTCGCGATAGCTTTCGCCGCACCAAAGCCTGCGACTGCAAGCCCGGTTGCAAGGCCCTTATTATCCTTGAACCACAGCATCAATGTCTTTACAGGTGACAGATAACCTGTCCCGAGACCCACGCCCATAATAAAGCCATAGCTGACAAATATTCCGACCAGGGCAAGTACACTGCCCTGATGTTGTCCGCCGTAGTAAATAAAAAATCCGGTAAGTATCATGCCCGAAGCAAAACAGATCGTAGCTATCAGGGATGACTTATGGATATCCCTCTCGACCACATTACCGAGAAAAGCAGCTGACATTCCAAGGAAAAATATGGCGAAGCTGAATGCCCATTCTACACTTGATTTACTGTGTCCGATATGATCCGCTATCTCCTGACAAAAAACCGACCAGCAATATACTGTTCCGATACTGCAGTGCAAAAGCAATGCCGGTATAGCCGCGCGCACCCATTTATTCGTACGCCATCCACCCTGTGCCTTCTCGCTGTTTCCCATTCTCAATACCTCCGGAATCCGGCCGGGATAAATCTATTGAAAAGACAATGCCCCGAAACCGTTTAATAATATAAATCAACTATAGATCCAATAAAGTCCAGCAACACATAATAACGCATTTTGCATGATTTATCAATCATCTATGCCAAAGCCTTTAGTCTGGAAAGCTGCTCATCCATTTCATCCAGCAGTCCGCTGTAATCTCTTTCTTCCCTGTTCCTCAGCGCCTGTGTCATCTCGTTTATCGGTCTGGCAAGAGGCGTCAGCGCAAGATTTGTCACGAGTCCCTTCAACGCGTGCGCCGTCGAAAAGGCCTCCTCCAGGTCACCCGCTTCTATCGTATCTCTAAGCTTTGCGAAGTTTTTGTCATCTATAGCTCTG
>CADCRB010000329.1 GCA_902803745.1 uncultured Lachnospiraceae bacterium | reverse complement strand
TCATCAAAGATCAGTCATCCAGATAATCCCATACATTAAGAACTTCATCTGTCCGCTCCTCCTTATCCGATATCCCGGGAACACACTCGGTCACATATGTTTCACCGGAGGTACGGTCGATATGATAGCGGATCTGCGCTCCGGTATATGAGCGGAATAGAACAATAATTTCATCATCCGTACCGTTCTCTGTCTCCCAGTATACCTCGTACTCACCATCATCTACGATGTGCTTAAGGTCCGGATTATTGGTATAGCAATACTTTTGGACCGCAGAAAGAGCCTGCTCCTCATTGATATTTTTACCCTCAGAGGCTGCAGCTACAGGATCAGAGCGGACGCTGCAGCTTCCTATCGGCTCACTGTTTGTTTCCTCTGTCCCTTTTTCTTCGGTCTTCTCTTCAGTCTTTTCTTCGGAAGACTCTGTCTCTTTTTCTTCCGTTGCCGCTTCCGCAATTTCCGCAGGCTTATCCTTGACTGCGTCCTTATTATCTGTGCTGTTTCCTTTACAGCCTGCAAGCATTAGGCCTGATATAAGGCAGATAACGATCGCAGCAAGATTCCTTTTCATCATTTTATTTCTCCTCTTCATCCAGAGCCTCTTTGATCCTCTCGCCTATCTCAAGATATCGGCTGAAAAGCTCCGGAGCGTTTTTGCGTACGCTTTCTGTATCTCCGGCCATGGCAGCCATCTCCAGCTCCCTGGCGCGTTCCGATATATCCTGTAGTCCTACAGCATTCGATGTGCTCTTTAGCGAATGCGCTGTCAATGAAAACGCCTCCATATCTTCTTTTTCCAGGGCTGTCTCCATCTGCCCGATCTTTTCCCGGACACTGCCCTGATATGTCTCCAATGCAAAGAGAAAGCTGTCAGCGTCTCCGCAGTATTCAAGGCCTCGGGATACATCCAGTCCCCTGATTGCAAGTACCTTTTCCGGGATCTCTTCCTCTTCTGACTCTCCCAAAGGCTCCATAGCTTCCGCTGCCGGCTCTGTGATGATCTTATCCTCCGGCAGGAAGGTAAGCAGCATCTGCTCCATATCGGTGAGATTGACCGGCTTTGTCAGATAACCCGAAAACCCTGCCCTTATCATCTGCTCTTCCGCCCCGGAAAGCACATTTGCCGTCAGAGAAATGACCGGCGTCTTTTTCATTGCGTCGGGATATCTCCTTTTCAGCTCGGCAAGGGTCTCTACACCATCCATTCCGGGCATGCGGTGATCCATAAAGACAATATCATAATCACCGTCTTTGAATCTTTCGATACACGCCATGCCGCTGTCCGCCGTATCGATCGTCATGGAGTATCCCTTTAAGAGCCCGGCGATCACCTGCAGATTCATCGGTGTATCATCCACAAGGAGAAGACGGGCCTTTGGCGCCTTAAATGCGACGTGGTTACGTTCCCTTGCTCTCATCTTCTCAAGCCTGCCAAAATCTCCGACTGGAGTCGGATCCGAGATCCCCTGGGATAGCTCGAAGGAAAAGCAGGAACCCTCGCCATAGGTACTCTCGACCTGGATCGTGCTGCCCATCTGCTCCAGCATCCGCCGGGTGATCGCAAGTCCCAGACCTGTGCCTTCGATGGTTTTGGTATGATCAAGATCCAGACGGTCAAAAGCTGAGAAGAGCTTATCTCTCTCCTCTTCGCGGATCCCGATGCCGGTATCTTTTACCTTTACCTCAAGCTTCATCTCCCTGTCGCTTACGGGAATATTATGAACGATAAGCTTTACGCTGCCGGACATCGTATACTTGACCGCGTTCGTCAGCAGATTTGTGATGATCTGGCGTATCTTCTGCTCATCGCCTGTGAGACCGGACGGCAGGCTTTCATCCACCTCCGTCTCAAAATCAAGTCCCTTATCCTTAGCACGGTATTCGATCATAACGCAAAGACCTAACAGAAGATCCGGAAGGGAATACTCTCCGGTGGTGACCTCCATTCTGCCTGACTCGATCTTAGAGAAATCAAGAATATCATTGATTATACCTAATAGACTTTCTCCGGCCCGCTCGATATTATCCGCGTATCTCCGGATACTCTCCTCGGAGCTCTCACGCCTTATCATCTCATTCATGCCAAGGATGGCTGTTACCGGAGTACGTATCTCATGTGACATGTTTGAAACGAAATCAGACTTAAGCTGGCTCGCATGCTTGGAATGCTGCATATCACGGTAGATGAAGATAATGATAAGTCCGGCAATGAGAAAAAGTGCGATAAGGAACCAGCCCATGTAGTCATCCAGCAGATCACGGAAGGTATAGCTGTAGAGATCTCCTGTATACCGGGAAGCTATGCTCTGCGCATATTCGCTTCCGCCCACGATACTGACTCCCCGGTTAAGCAGCTTGATAAGCCCTTCATTTCCGATCTTCACGCCAAAGCTTCGGTCGTCCACTGTCCACAGCTGCTTTAGATTCAGGCTGGAATAGGCTCTGTTTTTGATGATATCATTTGCCCTGAGACCGTTTAAGGTGGTCGCTCTCACCTCTCCTGACAGGACCGCCTGAAGACAGTCATCTATTGAGTCATAATAGGTGATCTTTGCATCCGGGAAATTTGTCATGATGTAGTAATACTGCATGAGATTGTTTTTATTCACGGCAAAATGCGTAAGCGACTGATCACTGTATTCACCCTTGTAGGCGAGATCCGTAGTCGTCGAAGCAACCGGCGTGGACTGATATATGCCGTTCTCCTCCGAATAATACACTCCGCCGCCTACCGGAAACGCCGCGTCGATAGTGCCGTCACATACAGCCTTCACCATATCCTCATAGCTAAAATAGCCCTGATAGGAAACGCTGATGTCTACGATCCCCAGCTTGTCAAAAATAGACGGAATGATATCCTTTATTATGCCTGTGACATATCCTTCCCCATCCGTCCCGCTATAGGGCAGATAGTTTTCCATATATCCGATCTTCAGAGTATCGTGATCCTTAAGCCACTCGCGCTCTGCCTCTGACAGCGAGCGGCTGGAAAGGCTCGAGGAATAATAACGTATACGGAGGCTGCTAAGATAGTTGGGCTCCTCAGTGGCAAGCTGGGACTGGGCAATGTTTAGCTGCTTCAGGATATCCGTGCGGTCTTTGGCAACGCACAGATAGTAATCCGTGCTGCCAAAGGGGCCGATCACCTCTACATGATCCCGGCTGCTCGCGCCGTCACCCTCTGCTGCGAGGATGTCAAGCTCTCCTTCATCAAACTCCCGAAAGAGGGATTCATAGTCACCGAACCGCTTTACCTCGCACTGTACCTGATTCTTATCAAGATAGGCATCGAGCGAGCTGGCGATCGCGCCATCAAGTACTCCGATCTTTTTGCCCGAGAGAGTCTTTGGCTCAGTAGTCACGGACACATCCTTCTCATGCTTTACCAGGGTATAGGTTTCGTTTCCCATGGGAAGGTCAGGATATCCGATGATATCCACCCTCTCCTCTGTCCTGGCAAGACCTGCCAGAAGATCGATATCTCCGTTTAAGAGCATGTCATAGAGATCGCTGTAGCTGCCGTAAACATACTCATAATCCCAGCCGGTATACTCGGAAAGCTTGCGGTAGTACTCATAGGCGTACCCCTTTTTCACAGCGCCTTCCGATGCGCCCTCCTGAAAGACTTCATTTTCATAATAGCCTACCCTTATGGTATCTCCCTGCTCCTGCTCCGCTGCCATCGCATGGAGCCCCCATGGACAAGAAGCAGCGCATATGAAAATGATAATTGATATAAGAGTCTTTATTCTTCCCGCCATTATTTATCCTTTATAGCTGTCAATGGTGTCAGGGGAACTTGCATTTTGACACACTCCATCTTACATTATACACAAAGAGCGCTATTGTGTTAAAGTATAAGAACAAAAAGTAAAATAACCCGGAGAAAAAGATGGAATACGAGACACACGAAAATACAGGAACGGATGAGAAAAAAATACAGCAGGACATCGTCAGGGATGAGGGAGATTCCCGCAACAGCCGCATTGCGGTCATATTGCTGTGGGTTGCGGTAATATGTTCCATCCTTCTTGTCATATTAGCCATCCGGCTCATAAGTGATCCTGTTAGCAGGATGATCAGTTTTATAAAAGAATCGGATCTGGAGTCTGCAGAATATGAATCTGAGACAGAATACGACCCCGATATAGATTATGATCTTGATCTGGACAGTAAAAAATTCGACGTAGATATAGATGTAGATAAGATCCTTTCCCAGTTCGATGCTGAGGAGTTTGAGGAAGCGCTTTCCAGGGATATAGAAAAGATGCAGTCCGAAAAAAACGGGGACGCATCTGTCTCCGGTGCGGGAATTCCAATACTTGACTTCTGCGATGATAAAAAGCTTGATGAATTCGCTGATGACCTGGAAAACCGGGAGGTATCACTCTTTATCTACAAAGACGGCACA
Source organism: uncultured Lachnospiraceae bacterium (assembly GCA_902803745.1). Taxonomy (GTDB): domain Bacteria; phylum Bacillota; class Clostridia; order Lachnospirales; family Lachnospiraceae; genus NK4A144. Next base: position 762 of record CADCRB010000329.1, on the reverse strand, counting down.
TGGTATGACACCTCGGATAAAGAAGATATCCTCAAGGCCTTCAACGCGATAAAGACCGTCAAAATAGGTGAAGAGGTCACGGATTATGAGGACAGCGAGTGGGTGCAGATCGATTTCTTCGACGGTGGGACGGAAACCTCATGGGCCTTTGATTTCTGGGACGGCTGTCTCGAATGGAAGAAGGACGGACACTACAATATGTATAAGGTCGTGGACTGGGGCGACCTTGACGGACTCCGCCTTGAGAGCATGGGGATCACGCTGTAGCGGGGTTTTCACATAATACTCTTAAGCACTGAGAACAGCTCATCCCCTGAGCTTCATATTTCCTGTTTCAATGAGCCTCATCTGTATTCTCTGAGTTTTTAAGTATCTCATCCAGGATATCCTTAAGGGCGCGGTAGTCGGATAGAAGCTCCGGCAAGTTATCAGTAAGCTTCGCGGTATCTCCCTCCTTGGCGGCAATCTCCATAGCCTTTGCCTTTTCCGAGAGACTGCCGGCTCCTATGGCAGCCGAGGTGCTCTTTAATGAGTGGACATTTATTGTGAGACTTTCAAGATCTCCTTCCCTCAGATCACTTTCGATCTGCTCTGCCTTGACATTGATCGACTTTGCAAAGGTCTCTATTGCAAATAAATAATCTTCGGCATCACCGCAGTATTCTATTCCTTTTTTCGGATCGATCTCCGGATGATCAAAGATGATATCAGGGAGCTTTAAGAGCTCGTCATCACCTTCTTCCTCCTCTTTGCCATCATTTA
>CADCRB010000328.1 GCA_902803745.1 uncultured Lachnospiraceae bacterium | reverse complement strand
TAACGAAGAAATGCTCATCGGAAGGTACAAGGCTCAATTGGAGTATTACGGCATAGCGCTGTCGCAGATCACGCAAAGGCCGGTAAAAGATCTTCTGATATACTCAACAAGGCTCAGAAAAGCCATATCCGTTGCATAACACAGGGGCTTGTGCTAACATATTGAAGATGAACGGATACCGTAAAGAGTTAAAATTCATAGTTGGTGACGACGTTCTTCTTGATGTAAGAAATCGAATATCCGGGATGATGATGTACGATCTGCACCAGTGCGGAGATCATTACAGGATAAGGAGCATTTATTTTGACAGTCCCGACTTAAGATGTTACAACGAAAACATGTCGGGAGTCTCACCCAGAGAAAAATACCGGATAAGAACCTATGACTGCGGCGCCGATCCGATCATGGCCGAGATCAAGATAAGACATAGGGATACGATATCCAAGATGTCCATGCGCATTGGAAAAGATCTGCTTAACGCACTCGTTTCGGCGGACCGGCAAAATGCATACGATATCCTGATGAATATCATACAGGAGAGTCCGGATGATAAGACCGCGGAAAAAAGGGTTGCAGAGAAGTATCTCTCGAAGATCATGACAGGGTATGAACCTGTCTGCATCGTGGATTATGAGCGAAGCGCATATGTTTATGATATAGGGAACGTAAGGATCACTTTTGACAGGAATATATCTGCTTCAAGACAGATGAACAGATTTTTTGATCCGAAACTGATCGGAGAGCCGGTGCTTAATTCGAATATGCACGTACTCGAAGTTAAGTATGACGAATTCTTACCGGATGAGATCGAGGCTGTCTTGGCCGGCATGCATCTTACAAGGAGCAGCTGTTCAAAATACGCTCTTTCGGTAAAAAGGCTTACGGAGGGCCTGATATGACTTTTAAGGACATAATATCAAGTAATCTGATGAACGGTTTTTCGGGAGCCGATATCACCGTGGCAGAGATACTGACTACGCTGGGGATCACATTTTTGATCGCCATGTATCTTTTCTTTGTTTACAGACTCATAACCGAGAATGCATTTTATTCAAAAGAGTACAATATAGCGATGGTGGCAATGGCTATAGTGACAGCCGGGATCATCCTGGCCATGCAGAGCAGTCTTGTCATATCACTCGGTATGGTGGGTGCGCTTTCCATCGTGAGATTTCGTACTGCTATCAAGGAGCCGATAGATCTGCTGTTCCTGTTTTGGTCCATTGGAACCGGGATCATCTGCGGAGCAGGATTGTATAAAGTTGCGATAATACTTGCGGTATGCGTTACCATAGCGATCGCTGTCCTTAAGTTCATACCTGAAACGAAAACGGGACAGATGCTTTTCGTGGGTCATCATGGAAACATATCGACCGATGATATATCAGGTGCGGCAGCGCCGTTCGGAAAGATAGTAAAGATAAGGTCCGTAAATGTTACAGCAAACGGTACGAGTACGGTATTTGAGGTAAAGGTTACGGATGCTGCGGGACTGGTGAGTGCCATAAAGTCACTTGACGGTGTGGACAGCGTATCACTCGTGGCGCACGATGGAGAATTCAGAGGATAACTTGTATTGAACAGGAGAGTATCACTTCTTATCATTTCAATCGTCATAGGAGCCGCTGCACTTGCAGGGGCTTTTTTATGCGAAAAGAAAAGTGATGCGAGGTTCCACAGACCAACTCAAGAATACACGGATGAGATGATAACATCTCTTCCGTATTTTGATCTTCTTGCGTCCGGAGATGAAAATCGCGGCATTCCCTGTGATATTGAAAGCTACAGTCTGGGTGACGGCGTTATACATCTGATGCTTCCGGAGGGCGCTGACGAAAAGAGGGTTGTTGTATATGTAAGAGACGCGGAAGGGAACTATCTTGCAAGGAGACAGTATGATCTTTCGCAGAAGTCGATGATCGGTCCATGGGAGATCGTTGCGCAGTACCATACTCTGCCGGTGCTCTATTTCAGTTCCGAGGATCCGGAGGTGTATTTTGCTATGAATGCCTCAAAAACAAAGGATATCCTATGCAATGGTAATATGCACATATGTGCAGGTGAAGGGTATTCAGCCGAGACTAAGGCATCATTGCAGGGGCGTGGAAACATGAGCTGGGATTGCGATACCAAAAAGTCATACAGCCTAAGGCTCAGGAAAGCCAAGGATCTTTTCGGAATGGGAAAGAACAAAAACTGGAATCTGGTCGGTAATGCTTATGACGTATCACTTCTTAAGAATATAACGTTCAACAGGATGGCTTCTGAAGCCGGTATCAGCTATCAACCCAAGATGCAGCCCATCGACCTTTATGTTGACGGCAGATATCAGGGAGTGTATATCCTGACGACCAAGATCAGTGTTGATAAAGACAGAGTACCGCTCAGACTGGGTGATTTTTTCTATAAAATGGATCCGCCGGAGGCTGACCAGCCCATAACATATGATTCAAAAACGTGGTTTGCGGACGGAGGAGAACGGCCGGCCGCGGATCTTTTGTTTCCGGAGATAGCTTCGCAGGCTGATAAAGCACGGGCAAAACAG
>CADCRB010000327.1 GCA_902803745.1 uncultured Lachnospiraceae bacterium | reverse complement strand
CCCTTTGTGGTGCGTGTATGGCAGGATTTGAATATCGTATCCCTGTAATACTTGATGGGGTGATCACAAATACGGCTGCTCTTATAGCATGCAGGATGAAGCCGGACACAAGTAAGGCATTATTTGCGTCCCATCTTTCAACGGAGCCTGCGGCGAAAATGATACTTGATGAGCTGGGTCTTGATACGATTATTTCAGCTGGAGTCAGACTTGGAGAAGGGATCGGAGCAGTAATGGCGCTTTCAATTCTGGATCAGGCTCTTGCAGTTTATAACAGCGGACATACTTTTGAGAGACTCGGAATAGAGCCGTATGTACCACTTTAAGCATTGCAGCGGCGGGGAGAGAAATGCTGGCACTTGTCATTGGAGGCAGCGGAAGCGGAAAAAGCGAATATGCGGAAGAGATGATATGTTCCCGGGGTGGAAGGCGGGTTTATTTAGCTACATTATTTGCGTCAGATGAAGAAAGCCGTGACAGGATCCTTCGTCATCGCAGGCTGAGGAAGAACAGAGGATTTACTACTATCGAAAAGCCTGTGGAAATAAGTGACATCTCTCTTTTGCCCAACTCAAATGTACTGCTGGAGGATATGGGAAATCTGTTGGCGAATACAATGTATGGCAAATTCAAAATGAGAGATGAAGGGGATGCAGTCGATCATATCGTATGTGATGTGATGAGTCTGGCCCGGAAATGCAGCAATCTGGTAATAGTGACAAATGACGTTTTTTCAGAAGGCATGGAATATGATATGGAAACCGAAAGGTACAGGAAGAATCTGGCGGCTATAAACCGTAAGATAGCAGCTACTGCTGATTTTGCAGCTGAGATCATATGCGGTCAGCCTAATATCTTGAAGGGGCAGCTATGAGGATTATAGAGACTGTTGCAGCGGCTTTTTCGATGTTCTCCGCTATTCCTGTGCCAAGTATCGGGAGTGGACAGGATCGTGGCGAAAAAGAGAAGATGCGATACTTTTTGCTTGCTTTCCCTTTGGTAGGTGTCTTCATCGGGCTGACAAGCTGTGCAGCTTTATATATTTGTCTAAAACTGAATATGCCGGATATACTTCGCGGCATGATATTAACAATAATTCCCGTCTTAATCACTGGCGGCATTCATTTGGACGGATATGCGGATACCTGTGATGCTCTCGCAAGCCTGGGTGATGTGGAAAAGAAACACAGGATATTGAAGGATCCGCATATAGGGACATTTGCTGTAATCCGTTTGTGCGTATATTTCATCATATCTTTTTCTGTCTGGTGCGTACTGAGAGAATATAGCTTTATCAAAATCACGTTAATGTATACGGTAAGCAGAGTGCTGTCGGGACTTTCGGTGGTCTCATTCCCTGTATATAAGGATACGGGTCTGGTTCATGTTTTTTCTGAAACGGCTGAAAAAAAAATAGTCAGAAGAATTCTTATTGTTTTTGATATTTTGATGGTCACGGGATTCGTATTGCAGGGGTTTTCAGGTATTGTGATGGCAGCAGTATCACATATCATTTTTATATTGTATTATCGTATATGCGTGGCGCGATTTGGAGGGGTGTCGGGTGATCTGTGCGGGTGGTTTCTCTGCAAGTGTGAGGTATGGATGCTTATTGCCCTTGAAGCCTGTGCGTTCATTAATTCCGTGTAATAGACCATGCTACTGCAAAACGGGAGGCATGTCCCGCTTAATGCCGGGAGAAAAAATTGGGGGTTGGGAGGAGATATGATCTTTGTTACAGGTCCCGCATATGCGGGAAAGCAGGAATATATATGCAGTGAACTGGGACTTTCAGATGAAGAATTTACAAGGTGCGGCATTCGGAATGTGGAGAGATTGGTCGCAGATAACGAGGACATTGAAGCTCTGGCGGAAAAGCTTGGCAAATACGATATCGTGATAATGAATGAAACCGGCTGTGGAATAATTCCTGCAGATGCCGAAGAAAGAAAGAACAGAGAAAAAGCTGGCAGATTATCCTGTCTTCTGGCAAAACGTGCTGATACAGTAATAAGAGTAGTATGCTCTCTTCCTCAGATCCTAAAGGGAGAAGTGAATAAGTGAAGATAATATATGCGGCAATACTGGCAATAATACTGGATATACTTCTCGGTGACCCTGAGTGGTTGATCCATCCTGTGGTAATTATGGGGGGATTCATAAGCCGGACAGAGACCTTGCTAAGAGAGTTTTTCCCGAAAACCAGACATGGTGAATATACAGCCGGACTGATCCTTGCAATAAGCCTTCCAGTACTGACTATTGCGTTTACATTAACACCTGTGATCCTGCTGGACCGATATGCTCCTAAAGCAGCTTTTGTCCTTCAGGTTTTCTGGTGTTGGCAGTCCTTAGCAATGAAAGGACTTTTGAGCGAGGGAAGGGCTGTGGCAGATGCTTTGGACAGGGGAGAGACGGAGTTGGCGAGACAATCGGTATCCAGGATCGTCGGTCGTGATACAGAAAGCCTTGATGAAAAGGGCATTATCAGGGCGTGTATCGAATCACTTGCAGAAAATTTTTCGGACGGAGTATTTGCTCCGCTTTTTTATTTCTTCATAGGAGGAGCGCCGCTTGCTCTGTGCTATAAAGCAGTCAATACCATGGACAGTATGGTTGGTTACAGGAATGAAAGATATATATATTTCGGCAGGGCAGCTGCAAGGCTTGATGATGCAGCAAATATCATCCCCTCAAGATTGGCTGCCTGGATTTTGATCATATCTTCCGGATTTTTGGGTTATGACGCAAAAGGAGCACTTAGGATATGGAAGCGTGACAGAAGGAAACACGACAGTCCGAATTCCGCCCAGACGGAATCTGTCGTAGCCGGTGCGCTGGGCATCGAGCTTGGAGGCGGAAGCTATTATTTTGGGAAATACAAGAACAAGCCGGTTATAGGGGATTCAAATAAGGAACCTGACAGTATTGATATAAGGCGATCGATCAAAATGGTCTTTCTGGGGACTCTGGTATCTCTCGTTTTACTGTGTCTTGCAGTATCAGTTATACATCTCTGATTTTCACATAAATCCACATTTGCTGCACGACAAGACGTGTTTACATAATAATACCACATAAATCCACAAAAAACTGTGGATTTATGTTGACTTT
>CADCRB010000326.1 GCA_902803745.1 uncultured Lachnospiraceae bacterium | reverse complement strand
TGATATCAATAAGCTCCATATTCGCTTCCCAGTACGAATGAAGCGTTCCTACATCCTTCCAGTATGAATTCAATTCATAGGCATAGATCTTGTGATGCTTCTTGTAGCAGTAAGGAATCACGTGCTTTCCGAAATCGAGGTTAGGCTGATCCGAATTTGCCATCAGCGCTTCTCTCAATGCCTTCCAGGAAAAAATATAGATGCCCATCGATGCGAGATTGCTCGAAGGATGCTCTGGCTTCTCCTGGAATTCCGTGATCTTCTTTGACTCATCAGCCACGACTATCCCAAATCTGCTCGCTTCCTCCATAGGTACAGGCATCACAGCCAAAGTCACTGCCGCGCCTTTCTTCTTATGGAAATCAAGCATGACCTCGTAATCCATCTTATAGATATGATCACCCGACAGTATCAGTACATAGTCGGGATTGAAGCTTTCCATGTATTCGATATTCTGATATATCGCATTTGCAGTACCTGTATACCAGTCTGTATTAATATTTCTCTCAAAAGGAGGCAGTATCGTGACACCGCCGATGTTGCGGTCAAGATCCCAGGGGATGCCTATACCGATATGAGTATTCAGTCTGAGAGGCTGATACTGGGTCAGCACTCCTACAGTATCTATCCCTGAGTTAATGCAGTTTGAAAGCGGAAAATCTATGATGCGGTATCTTGCTCCGAAAGGCACCGCGGGCTTTGCCATACGCGTGGTCAATACCCCGAGTCTGCTGCCCTGTCCCCCGGCAAGCAGCATGGCTATCATCTCTTTTTTAACCATAATCCCTTCCCCCTGTTTCTTCAGCTACTAACCCCTAACATAGAGTATATCACAAAATACGATTATTGATTATCGAAGACTCTCCCGCAGATGATATCTACCAATTCGGAATAGGAATTAACCTTCCTGTCGGACGCCCTGGGAACGACAGGCTTAATCTCACCATTCATAACAGCACGCATAAGCTCGGCGAGACCGTCAGGATCAAAAGGATTGAAGAAATATGCATTATCATATTCCGCAAGAACCTCTCTGGCAAACTCGGTATCTGCGGCTATGACAGGATTTCCGAACTGCTGAGCCTCGCCCAGCGGCATCCCGAAGGTCTCAAGATAAGAAGGAAAAAGCAGAGTACTTCTGTTATACTCTGCAAAGATCTCCTCTCTAGGCAAAACCTTTTCCTTGGTAAACAGGATCTTTGGCTCAAAGCCCTCGCGGATAAGGATCTCCCTTGCAGCTTCTATCACTGCATGGTTTTTGTACGGAAGATTGCTCGCAGGGAAAAAGAACCTCACGGGATCAAATTCCCCATTCCTTACATATTCCGACAGATCAGGGATATCAGGTTTCACCTTATATATTTTATCTGATGGTATCTTTTCATCCCTGACAAGCGCTCTTTTCATCCATTCCGTCTGGACGACGATCCGTTCGGCCTTCTTAGCTGAAGATATGATCATGGGGTGATAGAATCTTTGATAGATCCCCTGCTCTCTTTCATTTGGCTTTAATATGGAAAACTTCTTTTCATGCTGAAAACCAACAGGCTGATGGATATACAGCACCTGTTTTATGCCTGGATCCAGTCCCTTGGGAAGCATGTTTTCCAGACTGAAGACTACATCCGGGTTTAATCCATTCACCCATTTACCCCCGGTCAGAAATTCAAACTTAAGCCTCGCCCTGGAAGATGCTTTCACATCACTTCTCACTATTACCTCAATGTGCTTTTCAGGTACACTGGCAAGTATCCCCGGAACTCCTGTAACAAACGTCCACTCCAAATCCCCGCTTATATAGGTGGAATCGGTCCTTTGAAAATCCGGGCCGTTCACATATCCGAAAAAATCCTTCAAAACCGACAGGGCGCCCGTCTTTGACGCCGCTATATCAAGAACAAGAATCCTCATATCAACGTTTCAGCCATACTGTTTCATTTACGATCTTGGTATAGCTCTGGATGATCTTTATAACCTTAATCGATACATTTTCATCAGCATAGTCCTCTGCTTCTACAAAAGGTTCCCTGGCTTCATACATAGATGTCGAAAGCTCGACCGCTTGCTCCACATCTTCAGGTTTTATACCCCCTATAACGACAGAGCCCTTATCCAGCACCTCAGGTCTCTCAGTGGATGTTCTTATCAGCACAGCAGGGAAATCCATCATAGCAGACTCCTCTGAAAGTGTTCCCGAGTCAGAGAGCACACAGAATGCATTCTCCTGCAGCTTATTATAATCAAAATATCCGAAAGGCTTCAGGCTTCTCACTCTCTTGTCAAACACAAACCCTCTTGCTTCAATGAATTTTCTGGATCTCGGATGCGTCGAATAAATAACCGGCATATCATATTTTTCCGCGATATGATTGATAGCTCCCATCAGC
>CADCRB010000325.1 GCA_902803745.1 uncultured Lachnospiraceae bacterium | reverse complement strand
CTCGTACTGTCTTTCTGCAGGCTTGTTTCTGATATGGTTTACGGTATTTTATAAGCTTGCGTCTGAACACAACAAGGTCAGGATGGAGACTGTCATATGTATTCTTAGCCCGGCTGCTGTAGCAGACTATCTCTTTTTTGCAAAAAATCTTGGAATCCTTACGGTAGCACTTAAGTATAAGGATGGGATGAGCTTTACGCTCAGGGAGGAGCTCATCAATCTGGCCGTTCTTTTGGCAGTGTCAATAACGATCCTTATTATATCTCACAGATATAAAAAATTCATGATGTATGTTTTTATATTGGGAACAATTGCCGGAACCTGTCTGGCTGCTATTAATATCTATCAGATCCATTCAGAGATAAAGGGGGTTAAAGCTCGGATAGAAAACGGGGAAGGGATAGCAAGAATTCCGCTTAGCAGGAGCGGAAAGAATGTGGTGGTGATGATGCTGGATCGTGCACTAGGTGAATACATCCCGTACATAATGGAGGAGAAACCGGAGCTTATGAGTGCATTTTCCGGCTTTACATACTATTCTAATACGATATCTTTTGGTGGAAGCACGAACTTCGGTGCTCCTCCGCTTTTTGGCGGCTATGATTATACGCCTGAGAAAATGAATCTCAGAAGTGAAGAGCCTCTGGCAGACAAGCATAATGAGGCATTGAAGGTTCTCCCTAAGTTCTTTTCCGACAACGGCTATGATGTGACTGTATGCGATCCGCCGTACGCCGGCTATTACTGGATACCTGATCTTTCAATCTATGATGATATCCCGGGGGTAAAAGCTTATATTACGGACGGCGCGTTTATAGAAGAAGATCTTCAGGAGGCATATATCAATATGAGCAAGCGGAATTTCTTCTGTTATGCACTTACAAAATCTATGCCATTATTTATACAGCCCTCATTTTATGAAGGAGGAAATTATCACAGTATGGCTCCGTTGGATACCATGTCTCAGGGGGTACACGATAAATATACAGCTGACGGATATGAAGCAAAGTTCATGCAGGCGTATGCAGTACTTGACAGACTAGATGAGCTGACTGAGATTAAAGAAGATGATAAGGGCAGCTTCATAATGATGGCAAATTATACCTCGCACGAACCGATGCTGCTTCAAAAGAATGAATATGAGGTCCTTCCGCATGTAGATAATACCGAATACGGAGAAGAAGACCGGCACTCAGGAGAAACCTTTGGAGCTTCTGAAGAACGTATACTCCATATGGATGAGACGACTCAGGTTACTCAGTATCACTGCAATATGGCGGCTTATCTTAAGCTAGCAGAGTGGTTTGATTACCTTAAAGAAAATGATCTATACGACAATACGCGAATAATCCTCGTAGCTGATCACGGTGAAGAGATGAGACAGGTAGACGAGCTGTTCTATACATGTGATAATGAAGGAGAAATTGACCTGTCAGCGTATTATCCGCTTTTGATGGTGAAGGATTACGATGCAAAGGGATTCCAGAGATCAGAAGATTTTATGGCTAACGCTGATGCGGCATCACTTGCCGTAAGGGGAGTGACTGAAGATCCCTGTAATCCATATACCGGGAAGCCGATGGAAGGGGATAAATCAGGTGAGCAGTATATCCTGAGATCAGATAAGTGGAAGGTGGAGGATAATCACGGCAATACCTTCCTGCCGGGTACCTGGCTTTCGATCCGTGATAATATATGGGATATAGATAATTGGAAGGTTGTGAGTATGGATAGTTCATTGCCTTTGGGGAAATAACAGTGAGGTGAATGTAATGGCAAAGATAATAAAGAATAAGATTAAAGAGTGGGCCTGGGTATATGTGGCGCTGATGCTGGTATCGATACTCAGCTTTTCACGTATGATATTCACATTGACTGTAAATGACGCCGACGGTACATGTCATGGATCAATAGCCTATACAGGATACTCCGAGCTTGACGAAGGACGCTGGCTGCAGCCGTATATAGATAAAGCAAGGTTCTGGGTGAGCCCTGATCCCATATCTTCCATTGTTGCTCTTGCGATCTATGCAGCTGCTTTCATTCTTGTAATGGAGCTTCTAAAGATTAAAGATAAAAGGATCTGTGCTTTTTCGGGAATGATCTTTCTGGTGAGCACTTCGGTATGCGCCACCTTATCCCACAGATATATGTCATTGGAATTCTCATTGGCATTTTTGTTTGCAGTACTTGCTGCCTGGAGCATGATGCGTATAGAAAAGCCGGTGTTAGCGGTGATCGCATCCGCTCCTTTCGTAACTATGTATATGGCTTTATATCAGGGATTTCTGGGATCAACCGCTACTGTGGTGGTATTGTTTCTGATACTTTGCTTATATAGAAAGGAAGAACTGAAAAAGATCGGATTTCTAATAGTAAAATGTCTTGCAGGATTTCTCGTCGGAGGAACGGCATATTATGTCCTATGGAAGGAGGAGCTTTGGAGGCTTGGATCGGAGGAGACATCCTACGGGGGAGCGGACGTATTTACGATAGGCGGGATATTCAAAAATTTCATCAGTACTGTTTCGAGACCATATACTGCCTATGCAGATTATTTTTTGAACAGAACGCTTACGACCACAATGCTTCCGAAATGGTTTCATGTCGCTTTGATCCTGCTCTTTTTTGCAGCCTCAGCCTGTGTCATCATCCGGATAATAAAAGGAGATACAATCCGGGGAGTGATCATGGCCGTATTTACACTGCTCGTTCCCTTTGCTACGATGTGGTTTTATGTAATAACCTATACGGTGTCTTATATGAGCATGCATATGACCATAAATCTTGCAGCGAGCATTGCTTATATGACAGCTGTGACATCTATTTATATGGAAGAAATCTTAAAAGATAAAAATGATCTGTATAACAAGGCCTCGGCAGCTTTGATCGTGCTTTTGCTGATAGTGTTCTATGGCAATTATTCGATGGTAAAATATGATCAGATGGCGATGTATATGGGTAAAAACTCCGTGAACGAACTCGGTTCTGAGGTGATCGCAGAGCTTTTGAATGAAGGCTTGTATGATCCGGATACGAACTATTGCTTTATAGGTTCACCTACTGATAATCCTCTGGTATTTACAAATGATGTATTTGAAAAAAGCAATTTCTATGCCAAATACGGTGACTGGGGGCACGTGGCAAGTGACAACAGACAGGGATGGACGGGATTTTTCCTGCATATGAAGGGGATATATCTGAAGATCGCTGATAATGAGGTGATCGATGCTATGAATGAAGATCCGAGAGTGGAAGCCATGCCGGTATTTCCGGAAAAGGGTTCGATACAGCAGATGGATAATCTGGTGGTGATCAAGATCTCAGAGTAACAGCCGGTTGGATCTGTGATTAAAACTCCAGCAGTGTAAGAAGATTTCTCAGCTGAATATTCAGACAGTTATTAATCTGGGTCAGGATATTAAGTGTGCCGTAGTCGCTCCATACATATCCGGGGGGGAGAGGACCTGTCTCTTCCTTTTCTATCTTCATGATCACATTCCTGTTTTCTTCCTGATAGAATCTGCCGCCTTCTTCTGAGAGGATCCGGTCTATTAATACATCACCCTTTTCCAGTCTGCGGAAGAAAAAGCTTTCAATTTCATCTTTTGTCTCGTAGCCCCGAGAGCTCCACTCGCTTTGGATCGTAGGTCCGATCTCAACTGTATCAAAGCATCCCGGCTCGGGTCTTGCTTTGACAAGAAATTTTAATGTGCCATTATCGTCACAGCAGATGAGACCGAATACAGCTCTTCCGTTTGATGCAAAGAGAGGCTGCTTCCATCTCGTGACTTCTCTGCCTTCTATACTTATGTCACAAAAAATGACCCGAAAAGGGTATTCATTTTTGGACACAAGCTCCTGTCCCTTCATCTCCCAGGTATTGAGACATCTCAACGGTACGAGCTCGCTTCTGTAATCTCCCAGCATTTTTATGTCATTTATTTCATGGTAAAGTTCGGCTATGGTCTGGTGATCAAGAGATCCTGCGGTCTTGTAGAAATAGGATTTGTCATCAAAGGGAACATCGGCATTCTCTCCCATTAATACATAAGGCATACAGGAAAGTACCGTTCTGGTGTCCATATTTACGAGATTATCATAACGCAGAAGCTCTTTGATCTGCTTAAGGGTCATCCATTTGTGGGAATCTGACTCCGGGAGCAGTTCACCCGTTTGTATGATAACAT
>CADCRB010000324.1 GCA_902803745.1 uncultured Lachnospiraceae bacterium | reverse complement strand
TCTTAAGGAAAAAGCTTGCAAAGGAAGCTACGGAGGTCTCAACGAGAAGGATGAGAGCAAGCATCAGTACCATCTTAATGCTCATTGCTCGACCCTCCTATCAGGAAAACTCCTATTATGATCACGAATATCCCCACTATAGTAAGGGGAGTGATCGGCTCTGTGAGAAAAACAGCTGATATGATAAGAGCGAACACATAGCTCATGCAGTTCATCGGCTGCAGCACTGAAAGCTCTCCATAGCCTAAGGCTATAGTCATTACCGCCGCTCCTATCACATATACTACGAATCCGGGGAGGATCTTAAGGAATATACCGAAAATCCCCTGAATGCTCGTGACCGCCGTCCCTATGTCTCCAAGATCTGCCCGTTTCCAGAGGAAAGAGCCGATGGAGAGAGTAAGGGCCGATATGAGCATCAGCACCATGCCCTTCCAGTTCCTTTTCAATGATTCAATCATTACATCTTCATCCTTTCATAGCTTCCGGCGTGCATTTTCCATTCCCGACGCAGGAAGTCTTTTTTCAAAACAGAGAATATTGTGTCCTTATTCCACGTCCGTGTCAAGAAGAAAGCCCTCTTTCTCCTGATGACCTGGGCTTTATCAGCTCCGGCGGGAGATAATTCAGGATCATTTTTTCCAGCTTAGCGGGATCTATCGGTTTGGTGAGATAATCCGTAAATCCGCTGTCCCTGTACATCTTTTCCGCGCCGGAAATAGCATTTGCGGTGAGCGCCACTATGGGGATCGAGTAGGAATCAATATCCGGATCGGCTTTTATCTGTGAGAGGGTCTCTATACCGTCCATTTCCGGCATCATATGATCCAGGAAAACAATATCATAATGCTCCGACTTCATCTTCTCGATGCCTTCGGCTCCGCTTTCTGCAGTATCTATATTGATCCCCGAATTTTTAAGAAGCCCCTTTATGACCACAAGATTAAGGGGCACATCATCCACGACCAGGATATGAGCGTCGGGAGCCTCAAAGCCTTCCTTATATACATCGACCTGACGATGATAGTTCTTCCTTATTTTCTCAAAGTCACCAATGGGTTCGGGATCCACTATACCCTGCTCGATCTCAAACCAGAACTCCGAGCCTTCACCGTAGGTGCTCTCCAGCGTAAGCTCTCCGCCCATAAGCTCTATATACTTATGGGTTATCGAAAGTCCGAGACCGGTGCCCTCAATGCCGCGGTTGTGCTTCTCATCCAGTCTCCTGAAGGATTCCCACAGATGCTCCCTGTCCTCGTCCTTAATACCTATCCCGGTATCTTTTACGGAAACATGGATCATCGCAGATCTGCCTTTTGACGATACGATCCGTACAGTAAGCGTGATGCTTCCCTTCTCTGTGTATTTAACGGCATTGGTCAGAAGGTTTGTGAATATCTCACGGATGCGTATGTCATCTCCATAAAGGATCGATGGGATATTGCTGTCGATGTCATACCTGATCTCAAGATTCTTCTCCATAGCCCGGAATGCTATCGTATCCAGCATATCGTTTATCAGTATGGAAATATCGTATTTCACCGGGACTATTTCTATCTTCCCCGATTCTATCTTCGAAAAATCAAGGATACCGTTTACCAGAGAAAGCAGCGTCTGACCGCTGTTTTTTATATTTGCCGCATATTCCTTCGTTGCCGCTTCATTGCTCTCACGAAGGATCATCTCATCAAAACCGAGTATCGCATTTATAGGAGTTCTTATCTCGTGGGACATATTCGCAAGGAATATGCTTTTGGATCTGTTTGCAGTATCCGCGATCTCAATCTGCTTTTTCAGGGATTCTGACATGGTCTCAAGAGAACGTGACAGATTACCGATCTCGTCATTGCTGTCCGTGCTCATATCATCACTGTAGTCACCTTCAGCGTAATGACGTGCGATCTCAGTCATCCTCTTTAGCGGTGCCACAACTGTCTGAACCCATGCAAGACATGATGCTATGGCGATCACAAGGATAAGAAGGGAGATAAGGATAAGCTGCCGGGTAAGAGCTTTTTGAGGGACATTGATCTCGTCCACCGGAGCATTAAGACCAAGTATCATACCGTTTCTTAGCTTTTTCATAAGGATCTTGCGTCTGACCCCGTCGATCCCTTCAAGAGTCCTGACCTCATCGACGGAGCTTCCAAGCACGCTGTTGATAAAAGGCATAAGGTCATCAGTCAGATCCTTGCTCCTCACTCCGTCAGGATAATCAAAATGAAAAATGATATCCCCCTTAGGAGAAACAAGAAAAGCACGTCCGTTCTCATAAAGGTTTATATCTGCCACATAGTCCCTTAAAACACTGATATCAATATCCATGCCTATGACACCGACAACACGGCCGTTATGATAATAAGGGATGATATAACTGATCATATCCAGACCCAGATTACTGTTGTAATAGGGATCCATCCAGAGAGGCTTCCCGGTCTCTACCGGGATATAGTACCATCCGACATGCTCTGTATCATCACTGGAATAAAGACTCATATCAGTCGGCTCAGCGTAGTTCCAGGTTCCGTCGTCTACATTGATCGTATACCAGAAGCCTGCCGTAGGACCGAATTTCTCCGGATCGTATCTTAGATAAACGGACATTGCACCGGGTGTATTCTCCGCTATGCTCTTGCCAAGCTCCGCTATATCGTGATTAAACTGCTCCCGCTGGGAATCATCGGTCATAAAGTCGCTGTATTCTGCAGTCCTGGTTTCGGCATAATTATATATGGATCCCACAGACTGCTCTACCGAGCTTAAGATCTCATCCATATCACGCAGACTCTGCTCTACGGTCAGGTTCATTATGCGGTCTGAATCTCCATCAAGTATCATATTGGTACTCAGGACAGAGGTAATACCCAAGGCCACAGTAACAATGATAACGATCAAAGCTACTATCAATACGAGTTTGGTCTGTATGGATCTCATA
>CADCRB010000323.1 GCA_902803745.1 uncultured Lachnospiraceae bacterium | reverse complement strand
GCTCAGACAGGAACATTGACGATACATCCGAAACGAGGATCTTTCCCTTTGTATCAGGAAGCTCCTTATATCTGGTTCCGTATATGGTATTATTCTGACAGATATAGACATAATCCGCGTTTTCGCTGATCGGCAGATCCGATACGTCAGGAATATAAGTAAAAGTCTTATCCTCGGATGAAGCTATCTTATTTGCCGTACCAAAGTTAGAGGCTTCCTGCCAGGCTTTTTTTGCCCACTGCCCGGTCACGATATAATCAGCGACCTTATTTTTCATAAGATTCATCGGGATCATGGCAAACTGTGTGGAAGCGCCTCCCTGAAGGAACAGAACCTTATAGTTGTCAGGGACTCCCAAAATAGCTCTGAAATCTGCCTCGGCAGTTTTTATTATCTCATCATAAACCTTTGATCTGTGGGACATCTCCATAACTGACTGTCCCGAACCCTTATAATCCAGCATTTCATCGCGCGCTGTCTCCAATACCTCTTCCGGAAGCATTGACGGTCCTGCCGAAAAATTATAAACTCTGCCCATTTTCTATCCTCCTCTATAAAGCGTAGTTTTATATTTGACTTACACAGATCACGTCCTAAGGAATCCGCTGCAGGCGGTTCCCCTTTGGACTAAGATCATCATCAATAATATGTTATGACCGGAAGCCCGACATAAACATTATCATAAAGCTCAGCCGCAAAGGAAGTCGGAAGATTCACGCATCCATGAGAGCCGTTGTATTTATAAATATCTCCTCCGAAGCTTCTTCTCCAGCTTGCATCATGCAGTCCTTCATGGTTATGAAAAGCCATCCAGTATTTTACCGGCGTACGGTAGTCTTCACCCACAAGAACCCTGTCACGCTGCATAAAGTAAATATATGCCATCAGCTGGGTCGTATCATGATGACGCCCTTTATTGCCCGTTACTACATCACTTGTCATGAAAAGCTTTCCATCTTTGATGTAATAGAGTTTCTGTCTTGTCATATCAACTTCTATATATGTATCGCCTATCTCATCAGGAGCATTGGGATCACGATCCGGATCCACAGCATAGTCCGGAGGTCCCTCATAGTCCTCGGTTTTTTCAAGCAGTCTGTATATCCTTGAAGAAACTGCCTCCGTGTCAACGGTTTTGCCATAGGTGCCCGAATTAACCGATACAGTTCCCCCGTTGTATTTATGCCACCACATATTGGTATCTTTTGATGTAAAGGCAGTACCTATCACATCCTCCGAATATTTATCGATCCTGTCCTGATCCAGGGTAGGATAACCTTCTTTATCCACAATAAACCGGCCCTGTCCGTCAGTCCTTAAAAAATCAGCAATCGTATCCTTATCTACCTGCACTTCCTGTCCAAGATCGGAAAAAACGATCTTTGTATTCTGGATGGCATCGATCTTGTCAAATAATTCTACAGATTCTCTTTGCAGCTCCGTATAAGGTATATCCACATCATAGTCTGTATTATCGAGATCCATGTACGGCGAAAGGCCATGCATGAAAGCAATAATAGTATTTACCAGCTTATTCTGATCCGGCTGCTTCTCTTCGGTGCTTATAAGAATATAGCCGTTTTGAGATGATTTCTGTATATTTACTGAGCTCTTATGCTCACTTGGAGTATGCTTGACTGGCTCAAGCTCAAGTATGGTCTTACGTGCTTCTGTCTCGTCAAACACAAGATCGGGTTCGATATCATATTGTCTTGAATATGTAAGATAAGGTATCCACCAGAAATCAGACTCTCCCTCCTTAAGTCTTGAAAGCGCGTTAGTATAATCATAATGCGAGTTCAGGTCTTTATCCGTAAGCGAAGCAAGTTCGTTGCCGCTTGCAGTTATCAGAAATTTATAATCGTTCCCTTTTTGCGCACAAAGGCAGCGGTTTGCCTCGTTCATACCCATCAGGGAAACATCGATACCGTTCACATAGATATTAAATGAAAAATGAGATAGGAAAAATACCGTGACAGCAACATATGCCACAGCTATTACTCCGGCTATGGCAAGCAGCAGCTTAACGATGAAAGGAACTCCGCTCTTCTTTTCGGAAACAGCCGAATCAGTCCCGACAAGTCTGACAGGCTCATTTTTTTCTTTGTCAGCCTTTTTATCCTCGGGGTCCTTTTTTTCGTCTTCGTCATCTCCGGACTTTTTATCCCCGGATTTATTCTTTTCAGACTTCCCGTCTTCAGATTTCTTATCCTCAGATTTTTTATCTTCAGACTTTTTGTCTTCAGGCTTTTTGTCCCCGGATTCTTTGTCGTCAGATTTCTTATCTTTGCTCTTTTTTTCCTCAGAATTTTTTTCCTCGGATTTTTTATCTTCAGACTTTTTATCCCCGGACTTCCTGTCTTCGGTTTTTTTGTCCTCAGACTTATTTTCCCTGGATTCCTTATCCTCAGACTTTTTGTCATCCGGCTCTTTATCCGGAAGATTCGCTCCTTCTTCCATCATCTTCTTTTCAAAAGCCTTGCCGTTTATTTTGTTTTCTTCTGTATTACTGTCCTTTGATATCATTTTCATCAAATGCATCCGCGATAGCGCCACCCGGCGATACCATAGGAAATACCTTATCATCCTCGTTTATCACAACATCGATCAGCACCGGTCTGTCTTTTGACTCCAATGCCTTTTTGATCACATCATCGACTTCATCCCTGTTTTCAACACGATAAGCTATACATCCCATCGCCTCTGCTGCCTTGCAGTAGTCGGTCTCATCTTCAAGAATGGTATTGGAATACCGCTTATCATAAAACAAAGTCTGCCACTGGCGAACCATACCTAATACACGGTTGTCAATGACTATCTCTATTATCGGAAGTCTGTTGCGGCTTGCCGTCATAAGCTCATTCATATTCATCCTGAAACAGCCGTCACCTGCAATATTTACGCATATTCTGTCAGAATTTGCAACCTTTGCGCCTATGCAGGCTCCCAATCCGTATCCCATGGTACCCAGTCCGCCAGATGTAAGGAACTGTCTGGGGGATCTGAATTTATAATACTGTGCAGTCCACATCTGATGCTGACCCACATCTGTGGAAACGATGGCTTTGGAATCCGTCAGCTTGTCCAGCCTTTCAATAAGATATTGACAGGTAAGACGGTCTTCGGGATAAGTCAAAGGAAAATCTTTCTTATATCCTTCCACTGTCTTCATCCATTCCTCGTGCGTTCTCTTTTTCAGAAGAGGAAGCAGATCCTGCAGAACATCCTTCATATCTCCTACCAGGTGAGCATTTGTCGGTATATTTTTATTTATCTCTGCATCATCAATATCAATATGGATAATATTTGCTTTACTTGCAAAGGTACTGACATTTCCGGTCACTCTGTCAGAAAATCTGGCTCCGAGCGTTAACAGCATATCGCAACCGCTGACACCTTTATTGGAAGCTTTGGTCCCATGCATTCCGATCATACCCGTGTAATGCGGATCCAAGGCATCCACAACTCCCTTTCCCAAAAGAGAATCACAGGCAGGAGCATCTATCTTTTTAATTAACTGCCGCACCTCTTCCTCAGCACCGGAAATGACTGCGCCGCCTCCCACATACAGGAAAGGTCTCTCCGACTCATTTATCATATCTGCTACCTTGCGCAGGTCTTCCTTTGTATAATGATCAAACTTTTTTCTGTCAACAGCCACGGATTTCGCGGAAGTAAACTCACAGGTGTCGGCTGTGGCATTCTTGGTAATATCAACAACCACCGGACCAGGTCTGCCGGATCTTGCTATCCTGAAAGCTCTCCGAAGCGTATCTGCAATATCATTTACATTCTTAACGATAAATCCATGCTTTGTAATAGGCATGGTAATGCCGACTATATCTACCTCCTGGAAAGTATCCTTACCCAAAAGGCTGATACCTACATTGGCCGTTATCGCAACCATCGGAACCGAATCCATATATGCTGTGGCTATTCCGGTAACAAGGTTAGTGGCCCCGGGCCCCGATGTAGCCATACATACACCGACCTTTCCGGTACTCCTTGCATATCCGTCAGCCGCATGACTGGCCCCCTGCTCATGTGATGTCAGAACATGATGTATTTCGTCCCTGTGTTTGTATAGCTCATCATAGATATTCAGGATAGTGCCTCCGGGATAACCGAATACTGTATCCACGCCCTCTTCCTTGAGCACTTCAATTACTATCTCAGATCCATTCAATACCATTTGATAATTCCTCTCATATTTCAAGTATCGCGCCACGGTTCCCGCTGGTCACCATCTTTTCGTACCTTGCGAGATATCCTTCCGTAACCCTGGCCGGATGAGGCTGCCACTTTGCCCTGCGTTCAGCAAGCACCTCATCTGAAACATCTACATCCATCCTGTTTGCAGGAATATCTATCTTGATGATATCTCCCTCCTCGATCAAAGCAATAGGTCCTCCGACTGCTGCTTCGGGAGATACATGTCCTATGGATGCGCCCCTTGAAGCTCCTGAAAATCTGCCGTCAGTGATCAGAGCAACAGAATCCCCCAGTCCCATACCGGCAATAGCAGACGTAGGATTCAGCATTTCACGCATTCCGGGTCCGCCCTTAGGGCCTTCATATCTTATCACGACCACGTCACCCGGCTTGATCTTTCCGCCGTAAATTGCTTCAATTGCATCTTCTTCACAGTCAAACACTCTTGCAGGACCCTCATGTACCATCATCTCGGGAACTACTGCGGATCGCTTTACCACTCCGGTATCCGGAGCAATATTACCCTTAAGGACAGCTATCCCGCCCTCCTTCATAAAAGGATCTTCTACAGGTCTTATGACATCCGGATTCATATTCTTTACATCCCTTATATTGTCACCCACGGTATTTCCGGTAACTGT